>DATCMG010000888.1:0-1671 GCA_036563555.1 Roseomonas sp.
CACGACTTTTCCATCCCCCCAGATCTCCACCGGGCGGCCTGCCAGGCGACGCGCCATGAGCGCCGCGATGACGCCCTGGCCCCGATCGGGGTTTTGATAGGGACCGTAAGGATTCGCGGCCCGCAGCACCACCGCTTGCAGCCCATGGCGGTAGGCCTGGAGGCCGAGATGCTTCTCCAGCAGCAGCTTGTGGATGCCATAGGCCGAGATCGGATCGGTGGGGTGGTCCTCCGCGATGGGAAGGCGGCGCGGCACGCCATAAACCGTGCCGCCGGATGAGACGAAGACGATCCGCCTCACGCCCGCCATCCGGCAAAGCTCGAAGAGTTCGACGGAGGCGGCCGCATTCGCTCGCAAGTCCCCGGCCGGGTCGCGCTCCGCATGCTCCGGGATGCTGCCTCCGAGCAGGTGGAACACCAGCTCCGCCCCTTCCAATGCGCGGGCCAAGGGCGCGCGTTCGGGGAACTCCGCGGTGGTCCAGCGGATCGGCGGCAGCGCGCCGGGGAAGGCCGGGGCGCGGCCATATCCGTGCACCGATGCGCCAGCGGCGGATAGCGCGCGGCAGAGATTCAGCCCGATGAAGCCGCCTGCCCCGAGCACGAGGCATTCCGTCCCCGTGAGCATGGAAGCATCGTGGGAGGAGCTCATGATCAGGATGGCTCCTTGAGGAAGCGCTCCATCTCTCCGGCCATCCGCTCGAAGGTGAACTGGCGTCCGGCCTTCTGGCCCTCCACGGCCAGGCGCGCGCGCAGCGTGGAATCCGTCGCCAGCCGCGTGATGGCACGCGCCAGTTCCGCCGCATTCCTCTTGTTGAAGAGCAGGCCGGATTCGCCGTCCCTCACGATCTCCGGATTGCCCCCCGCCCGCGAGGCAATCGTCGGTATCCCGCAGGCAAGGGCGTGGATCAGGGTGAGGGAGAAGGGTTCGTAGAGGGAGGGAAAAAGATAGATGTCGTGCGCGTCGAAGAGAGCGGGAAGCTCGGCCTCCGCCACGACCGGGCGCATATCGATCTCCGCGGCCCGGCCGCTTCCCGCCACCACCTCGGCGAAACGCTGCATATAGGCCTTGTCCTGCCCGTCGCCGACGATGGTCAGCGTGATCTTCTCCACGCCGAGCGCTTCCGGATAGAGCAGTGGCAGTGCCTGAACGGCGGTATCCGCGCCCTTCAGGTCCACCAGCCTCCCGGCGAAGAGCAACCTCAGAGTGCCAGGCTGCACCAGCCGACTGCGATCCGGGGCAACCGTGGCGCCGCGCGGAGGCTGGCGCACGCCGTTATGGATCACACGATGGGTGCGGAAGGGCGTGCCACCGGCCGCATAGAAATCACGCATGAAGCGGGACCCGAAGATCGCCTCCAGCTTCCGTGGCGGCTTGATGCCAGCCATTCGCTGCAGGCCACGCTTCGCGCGTCCCGCCAAGGCACGCCAGGCCGGCGGCGGCGGGGGCGGGGGCGGGGGCGGGACGAAGGGGGTGTCACCATGGACCATGTCGCGGAAGAAGGCGCCGACAAAAGCCGGGTTGCGCATCACCAGCAGCCAGTTGTCCGTCAGCATCACGACGGTGCGATAGGGACTCGCCTCCAACGCCGTCAGAAGGGAGGCGTCCAGGAAGAAGAGGTTCCACGCGAAGACGACATCCGGCCGCACCTCATCGAGCACGCGGCGCAGAGTC
>DATCMG010000326.1:0-2489 GCA_036563555.1 Roseomonas sp.
GGTGGGCGACGCCTGTCGCCCACCGGCCGGTGGCACAACTACCCGCCTTCAGACCGATCGGCGGCCAACGACCATGCGATAGATCACCAGCACGATGATGGCGCCCACGATGGCCCCGATGAATCCGGCTCCTTCGCCGGCCCGGTACCAACCGATCGCCTGACCCAGATAGGTCGCAACGAGGGCGCCCACGATCCCGAGGATCGTGGTGATGATGAAGCCGCCGGGATCCCGGCCGGGCATCAGGAACTTGGCGATAGCACCCGCCACCAGGCCAATGATGATGGTCCAGATGATCGACATTGTGACGCTCCGAATAGGTTCTAGAGCGGAGCGCCGAGCTTCGTTCTGGGTTTCATGTCGTGATTGGCGCGGGCGCAGATGTGGCGGTGCGGCATCGCCGGGGCGATGGTCGCGGGGGCAAACGGTCTCCCATCCGGATCGTGAAGGGCAGGCGCCCTTGGAAAGGCCCGAATGGTATGGTGGCCCTATGGAAATGATGGCGTAATCACTTGCTCTAATACTGCCGTATCAGTTCGGACGCCGTATGATCCAGCCCCGCCGGTCCTTTGCGAGCTTCCTTCTTCGCGCCTCCGTGCTGGCTCCCTTGGGCGGGCTCCTTTCCTCGAATACCGCCGGGGCGCAGGGCCTGCCCGCTCTTGCCGGGCTGGACCGTCGCGCACAGCTCCGCAGGGCGCTTGAGGCCATCGGCGCCTCGAACCAGCGGGCCAGGCTGGCCGTGAGCCGCACGCTCGAGCGTCTGGATGACCTCGCCGTCGATTTCTCGGCCGGGCGCCTCATCCTGGTGAACATCGCGGCGGCTGAACTGATCGCCTTCGAGGGAGGGCGTGAGATCCTTCGCTCCCGGGTCGTCGTCGGCGCCAGCCGGACGCGCACCCCCCAGCTGGCGACCTTCGTTACCTCGGTCCGCTGCAATCCGCCGTGGTACGTGCCTCTCAGCATCGAGCCAGAGCTCCGGGCCACCGGAATTTCGGGCTTCCGGGTCGTGAACGGCCGCCTCGTGCAGCCGCCCGGCCCGGCAAACCCCCTCGGGCCGATCCGGATCGGACTGCTGAATTCAGACGGAATCTTCCTGCACGGAACCAACAGCCCCGGACTTTTCGCCAACCAGAACCGGGCCGTGTCCCATGGCTGCGTCCGGGTCGCGCGGGTTCACGAGTTGGCAGCCTGGCTGCTGGGCATGGCACCGGCCGCCATCCGGACGGCCCTGGCCACCGGCCGCACCCTCGAACTGCTTCCGCCGCAGGAGGTCCAGGTCGCACTCGCCTATCTGACGGCCTGGCCGGACAGCAGCGGCCGGCTCGTCTCCTACGCCGATCCCTATGGCCTGGATGCTCCGGGAAGCCGCCGGGCGCCTTATCGGCGTGTCCTGCGGCCAGCGCCCGAAATGCCGGCCGAAGCCCAGGCGCCGGAGGCTCTCCCGGTGTCCGGGGATGATCCGCTGTAGAAGGCAGCGGCTCCTCGCGCCGAAGCGGCTGGCCTGCGGGCACGGCGCGCCGGGTCCTTGGCCCTGGCGAACCTACCCGCGGTGCGGGACGGAAATGATTATAACCAACCCGTGGTTGGATGCAGTGACTTGCGCCACGCGCGGCATGCCCTACACCCTCGCTGCAGTGGAAAAGGGCGCTTCCTCCCAGGGAAGCCCGCCAACAACGACGCTCGCCCGAGGACTGGTTCCCAAGCATGCCGGAGCAGAACCTAGCCGCCGGCCGCCAAGGCGCTGCCATGGCGGAAGGGCGGCCCCCTCCTGCGCTGCGCGCCTATCTTCTCGCGCTTGTCCTTGCCGTGCTTCTTCCCGCCCTTGCCATCAGCGGGGCGGCGGCCTGGCATCTCGCCGGCAGCTATCGCCAGTCCTTCGAGACGCGGCTGCGGGACACGACCCGGGCGCTGGCCCTTTTCATCGATAGCGAGGTCGAGATGAACCTCGCGGTCGCAACAACCCTCGCCTCGTCTCCCCTGCTTGAGCGCAACGACCTCCCCGGTTTTCGCGCCTGGGCACGACAGGTCAGCGAGGTGGCCGGCGACATGGTCATCGTGAACGAGGCGGCACCGGGGCAACAGCAGCTTGTGAATACGGCCTTGCCGGACGATGCGGCGATGCCGCCGCCCGCCCCGCCCGGACGGGGCGCCTGGGAAATCATCCAGCGAGTCGCCCAAACCGGAAAGCCGGCCGTGTCCAATCTCTTCATCGGGCACGCGACCAGACGGCCCGTCGTGGCCGTCGCCGCGCCGGCGTTCCAGGACGGGCGGGTGACGCGCGTCGTCGTCATGTCGATCGATCCCGCCAAGTTGTCGGAGCGCCTGCGGGAGCGGCGCCCTTCCGGCAGCGCCTATGTATCCGTCGCCGACGGCGAAGGCCGCATTGTCGCGCGCTCGCAGGACCATGAGCGCTATGTCGGGACGGTGCCGCCGAGCCGCGGCGTTTCCGAGGTGGAGCGTGAGCGGGGCCTGTTCAGGGCCCAGACGGT
>DATCMG010000047.1:0-3524 GCA_036563555.1 Roseomonas sp.
TATGGCCGCCACCGTGCCGCCATGCGCCCCTGGTGGCTGGGCGGCAAGGCGATGCGCGCCCGTGGCGCCTTCGACCGGCTGGATGTGCTGCGCGAGGCCCCGCGCGCCTGGCGGGACGGGCTGACGGCAGCCGAGGCCGCGGCGGCGACGCCCGGCCGCACGCGACTCCAGGCCGCGCAGGCGCTCGATGTTGCGGATTGGCTGCCGAACGACCTGCTGACGAAGCTCGACCGCTGCCTGATGGCGCATGGGGTGGAGGGGCGCGTGCCCTTCCTCGACGAAGGCGTGGCCCGCGCCTGCTGGCGCCTGCCGGATGCGATGAAGGTGCGGGACGGGCGCGGCAAATGGCTGCTACGGCAATGGCTGGCGCGGGAATTCCCGGCCTCCGATCCCTTTGCGAAGAAGCAGGGCTTCACCGTGCCGGTCGGCGCCTGGATCGCGGGCGCCGCCGATCGCCTGGCACCGCTGGTGGCCGCGCAGCCCGGCGTGGCCGAAATCGCGCGCCCTGACCGCATCCTGCCCCTGTTCCGTGGTGCCACTGGCAAGCGGGAGGGCTTCGCGGCCTGGAACCTGCTCTTCTGGGCGCTGTGGCATGCGCGGCATGTGGAGGGGCGCCGCATGCAGGGCGATGTGTTCGAGGCGCTTTCGGCGCGGTAGGAGCGTCGGCCCTGGCGTGAGCAGGCCGCCTCCGGGGATTGCTTCCGGCTGTGTTGAGACTGGCTCGAATTCCGGGAATCCAACTGGCCGGCGGGTGTCTCGCCGGCTCGCCTGGCAGTAGGATGGCACCGGACAATGAAGAATGAGGAAAGCCCATCCATGCGAATGCACCGGCGCACCCTGCTCGGCGCCATGGCGCTCTCCCCGCTGCTGCCAAGCCTTACCCGTGCCCAGGAGTCCACCCTGAACCCCATTCTTTTCGTTCACGGCAATGGCGACCATTCGGCGCTGTGGATGACGACGCTGTGGCGCTTCGAAAGCAACGGATGGCCGCGCGAGCGCCTGCGCGCGCTGGACTTTACCGACCCCCTGGCACGCGATGATGATGCCGTGGCGCAGCCGATGCGCTCCTCCTCCGACGACGCGCGGCGGGAACTGGCGGCGGAGATCGCGGCGCTGCGCTCGCGCACGGGTGCGGCCCGGGTGGCGCTGGTGGGGAATTCGCGCGGCGGCTATCCGATCCGCAACCATGTGCAATTGCATGATGGCGCGGCCGAGGTGTCGCATGTCGTGACCTGCGGCACGCCGAACAACGGCATCTATGCCTGGGAGGCCGGGGCCGGGCGCGAGTTCAACGCGCGATCCGCCCTGCTGCAGCGGTTGAATGGCGGCGCTTCCCAGGTGGTGCCGGGCACCGGGTTCCTGACGCTGCGCTCGGATTCCAACGACCTCTATGCCCAGCCCGACGGACGCTATGCCGGCCGCCCCGGCGTGCCCACGGGTGTGGGCCATGACAGCCCGGAGCTGCGCGGCGCGACGAACATCGTCCTGCCCGGGGTGGACCATCGCGAGACCGCCTATTCCGCCCGCGCCTTCCGCGAGATGTTCCGCTTCATCACGGGGCGGGAGCCGGACCGGCTCTCCGTGCTGCCGGAGCCGCGCCCGGTGCTGAATGGGCGGGTGACGGGCACGCCGGGCGGGGTGCAGACCAACCGCCCTGTGGCGGGTGCGGTGGTGGAGGTGTTCCGCGTCTCGGCCGCAACGGGCGAGCGCATGGGCGAGGCCATCCACCGCCGCACCACCGGGGATGACGGGCGCTGGGGGCCGATGACGGTGGCACCGGACTGGCATCTGGAGATCGTCGTGGCGGCACCGGGGCATCCGATCACCCATTCCTACCGCTCGCCCTTCCTGCGGTCCTCCGAGGTTGTGAATCTGCGCCCCGCGGCACCGCCCGCCACGGCGGACCGGGCGGCGGCCGCGGTGGTGCGCTTCAACCGGCCGCGCGGCTATTTCGGCATCCCGCGCGATGTGGTGCTGCTGGATGGGAAGGAGCCGGCCGATCTTCCGCGCGGCGTGGCAGCCGGGGCAACCGCCGTTGCACGGCTGCCGGAGGCGGAGATCGGGCGGTCTGTTGCTGGTGTGTTCAACGAGGAGCGCCTCGTGGCCCGTGCCTGGCCATTGGCCGAGAACCGCATCAGCGTCGCCGAGCTGACCTGGTGACCGATCGGGGCCGCGCAAGCGGCCCCGATCCTTCCGCTACTCCGCAGCCTGCGCCCGCAGCCCGCGCGCCGCGGCCACCATATTGGCGATGGCAGGCCGCACCTCTGCCCAGCCACGCGTCTTTAACCCGCAATCCGGGTTTACCCAGAGCCGCTCCGCCGGGATGCGCTGTGCCGCCACCTGCAGCAACCCGCGCATCTCGTCGGCCTCGGGCACGCGCGGGGCGTGGATGTCCCACACGCCCGGCCCGATCTCGTTCGAGTAGTCGAACACGGCGAAGGCCTCCAGCAGCTCCATGCGGGACCGTGCGGTCTCGATGGAGATGACGTCGGCATCCATATCGGCGATCGAACCGATAATGTCGTTGAACTCCGAGTAGCACATATGGGTGTGGATCTGCGTCGTGTCGCGCACGGCACTGGCCGCGATGCGGAAGCATTCCACCGCATCCTGCAGATAGCCGGCCCGATCGGCGGCGCGCAGAGGCAGGCCCTCGCGGATGGCGGGCTCGTCGATCTGCACGGCGGCGATGCCTGCGCCCTCAAGATCCGCCACTTCGTCGCGCAGCGCATAGGCGAGTTGGCGGCGCACCGTGGCGGCGGGCACGTCGTCGCGCACGAAAGCCCATTGCATCATCGTCACCGGGCCCGTCAGCATCCCCTTCATCGGGCGGCTGGTGAGCGACTGCGCATAGGCGCTCCAGCGCACCGTCATCGGCGCGGGGCGGGAGACATCACCGAAGATCACCGGCGGCTTCACGCAGCGGGAGCCATAGGACTGCACCCAGCCATTCCTGGTGAAGGCATAGCCATCGAGGAACTCGGCGAAGTGCTCCACCATGTCGTTCCGCTCGAACTCGCCATGCACCAGCATGTCGATGCCGGCCTCCTCCTGCCAACGCACGGCATCCGCGATCTGCGCCCGCAGATAGGCCTCGTACTCCTCCTGCGTCGTCTCGCCGCGCTTGCGGGCGGCACGGGCGGCGCGGATCTCGGCGGTTTGCGGGAAGGAGCCGATGGTGGTGGTGGGAAAGGCGGGTAGGTTCAGCCGCGCGCGCTGTGCCGCCTGGCGCGCGGGGAAGGGGGAGGCGCGGCGCGCATCCTCCGGCGTGCCGGATACGAGGCGCGCGGCCACGGCCGGGTCGTTCAGTCGCGGCGAGGCGCGGCGGCTGGTCTGGATGGCATCACTCTCGGCCAGTTCGGCCGTGATGGCGGCGGCACCCTCGCGCAGCCCCTTCGCGAGGATCGCGACCTCGGCCAGCTTCTGCTTTGCGAACCCCATCCAGCCCCGCAGCTCCGGATCCAGCGCCGTCTCGCCATCGAGGTCGATGGGGCTGTGCAGGAGAGAGCAGGACGGAGCGACCA
>DATCMG010000069.1:0-3040 GCA_036563555.1 Roseomonas sp.
CGCCGGCCTGGTCTTCTACCGGCTGGAGGTGGGTGAACGCCCGGCCCAGCCGGCGGCCCCCGCGCTGGTCGTGGCGGCCTGAGGCGCCGCCCCCTTGAAGGGGATGGCGGCAGGCTGGCCCTGGGCTATGCAGGCCGCCAATGGCCGATGCACCGCAACCCCTGATCCACACCCTCATGCGCGGGGCCGATTGGCGCGCGGCGCAGGCCGCCGGTGCCTATCACGGCAGCGCCGATGACCGGCGCGACGGCTTCCTGCATTTCTCTACCGCCGCCCAGCTCCGCGCCAGCGCCGCCAAGCACCGCGCGGGCGAGCCCGATCTCTGGCTGATCAGCGCCGAAAGCGTGGCTCTGCGCGGCGCGCTGCGCTGGGAACCGGCGGCGGGCGGCACCCGGCCCGGCCTGTTCCCGCATCTCTACGCGCCGCTGCCGCTCACCGCCGTGCGCGGCGCCGTCTTCCTGCCCCTCGGCGAGGATGGGCTGCACCGCTTCCCATCCTGGGTGCCCTGAGGCAGCGGCGCGCCTCCCCGACCCCGGGCCCGGATGAACCTGCTGTCAACGCGGTCCTGGGCGCCGTTGCGCCATCGCCCCCGCGAAGGTCACGATGGCCGCGCCGATCCATACGAGGACTGGCGGCCAGACGCCCCACACCGTCACATCCAGCAGCACCGCGAAAACCAGTGCCGAGAATTCCAGCGGCGCCAGCCGAGCCGCCCCCGCATGCCGGAAGGCCGCCGCCAGAGCCACCGTCGCCCCGCCGGCCAGGACGCCATTGGCGGAGAGGGCGAGCGCATCGGAGAAGGAGGGCGTGACCCATTCCGTCGCCGCCCAGGGAAGCAGCACGGGCAGGGTAGGGGCCGCGCTCCACAGGATCAGCCGCGCCATGCCGGGCTCGTCCCGCAGGCTGCGGTTCATCACCAGCACCATGGCATGGCAGAAGGCGCCCAACAGGCCCCAGGCATAGGCCGCCCAGACCCCGCCGGCCGAAATTCCCGGTGAGAGGGCCACAAGCACCCCGAGAAATCCCACCCCGCACCAGCCCCAGGCCGCCGCCGGCACCGACTCCTTCAGCAGCACCCGGAACAGCGCCAGAAGCATGAAGGGCGCGGTGAAGTAGACGAGATAGCCTTCCGCCAGCGGCAGGCTGCGGAGGGAGAGGAAGAAGCCCGCGCCGGAGCCCACCATGAAAGCGGCGCGCAGCAGATGCGCCCCGGGCCGCCGCGTCGCCAGCCCGCCCCCCGCG
This sequence comes from Roseomonas sp., assembly GCA_036563555.1. GTDB lineage: Bacteria > Pseudomonadota > Alphaproteobacteria > Acetobacterales > Acetobacteraceae > Roseomonas. The sequence goes on from DATCMG010000069.1 coordinate 1,243, forward strand.
CGGGGCCGGGCCAGCCGCGCCGCCCCCAGCATCGCCAGCAGCACGGCATAGCGGAAGGCCAGCACCTGGCTGACATGATAGCCGGCCGACAGCAGCTTCGAATTGGCGTCGAGCACCGCGAAAAGCGCGAGCGCGGACAACAGCAGCAATGGTCCGCGCAAGTGGCTCTTTCCTCCGGATACGGCTCGCGTCGCTTCTCCCGTCCCGCTACCGTGCCGTCAACGCATCGCCGGCGCCTCCCGGGGAGCGGCCCCCTGGCCCTTCGCGCCGCACTGCGGCACAAGCGGCGGCCATGCGTCCCGCCCTCGCCTCCGCCCTCATGCCGCTCGTCCGGGGCCTGGACCCGGAGGGCGCGCATGAGCTGTCATTGCGCGCGCTGAACTGGGGGTTGGCGGGGCGGGACCGCACGCCGGATGACCCGATCCTCGCGGTCCATGCCATGGGCCTCGATTTCCGCAACCCGATCGGCCTTGCCGCCGGCTTCGACAAGAACGCGGTGGCGGTGCTGCCCCTGATGCGGCTCGGCTTCGGCTTCGTGGAGGTCGGTACCGCCACCCCCCGCCCGCAGGTCGGCAACCCGAAGCCCCGTGTCTTCCGGCTGGAGGAAGACCGCGCGGTCATCAACCGCCTCGGCTTCAACAATGCGGGGCTGGATGCCTATGCGGCCAATCTCGCCGCCCTGCCGCGCCCGCTGCCCGCCATCCTCGGCGCCAATATCGGCATCAACAAGGACAGCACGACGCCGGAGCGCGACTACCCCGCCCTCTATCTCCGCGTCGCGCCGCTGGCGGATTACGTCACCGTCAACGTCTCCTCCCCGAACACGCCGGGCCTGCGCGACCTGCAGGGCGAGGCAAGGCTGGCCGCCATCCTGGACGCGACCCTGGCCGCCCGCGCCGAGCTGCGCCGCCGCCCGCCCGTGTTGGTCAAGATCGCCCCGGATCTTGCCGAGGCCGCGGTGGAGTCGATCGTCGAGACCTGCATCGACCGCGACGTGGCCGGGCTGATCGTCTCGAACACCACCATTGCCCGCCCGGACACGCTGCGATCCGCGCGGAAGGGGGAGGCAGGCGGCCTCTCCGGGCGCCCACTCTTCCAGCCCTCCACGGAACTGCTGCGCCGGGTTCACCGGCTCGCCCGTGGCCGCCTCACCCTCATTGGCGCCGGCGGGGTGGAGTGCGGCGAGACCGCCTATGCCAAGATCAAGGCCGGCGCCTCGCTGGTGCAGACCTATGCGGGCTTCGCCTATGCGGGGCCCGCCCTCATTCCCCGGATGAAGCGCGAGCTTGCCGCCCTGCTGCGGCGGGATGGCATCAAAAGCCTGCGCGATGCGATCGGAGCCGAAGCCTGATGCGGATCCTCAATGGCGTGGCGGAACTGGCGGGGCGCTACCGCGGCTTCGTGCTGGACATCTGGGGCGTGGTGCATGACGGCCAGGCCGCCTTTCCCGGTGTTGCCGACGCGCTGTCCCGGATGAAGGCGGCCGGCGCGCGGATCGTCTTCCTCTCCAACGCCCCGCGCCGTTCCCATGTGGTGGAGAAGCAGCTCACCGGCTTCGGCATCGACCGCGCGCTCTATGACGCCGCCATGACCAGCGGCGAGATCACCTGGCGCCTGCTGCGCGACCGGACCCATCCCTTCGTGCAGGATTTCGGCCCCCGCGCCCTGCATATCGGCAAGCCGGATGACCGCTCGGTGGTCGAGGAGCTCGGCATCACCCTGACGGACCGGGCCGAGGACGCCGACTGGCTGCTCAACACCGGCCCGGACCCGGATCGCGGCGTGCAAACGGTCGAAC
>DATCMG010000098.1:0-2175 GCA_036563555.1 Roseomonas sp.
CGGATGTGGACGACCTGCTGCGGCTGCTGCGGCGGGCGGAGCTGCCGATCACCGTGATGGGGGCGGCCTCGAATCTTATCGTGCGGGATGGCGGCGTGCGCGGGGTCGTGCTGCGGCTGGCGCGCGGCTTTGGCGACATAGTCGTGGAAGCGGATGGCGTGGTCGCGGGGGCCGCGGCGCTGGATGCCGTGGTGGCGGAGCATGCGGCGGCAGCCGGGCTGTCCGGGCTGGAATTCCTCTCGGGCATTCCGGGGAGCATCGGCGGCGCGGTCGCGATGAATGCCGGGGCCTATGGGACCGAAGTGGCCAATGTGCTGGATTGGGTGGAGGTCGCGACCGTCGATGGGCTGCTGCGCGTGCGCGCGGCCGATTTGCGGCTGACCTATCGCCGTTCGCAGCTTCCGCCTGGAGGCGTGGTGGTGCGGGCTCGCTTCCATGCCGTTCCGGGCGACAAGGACGCCATTGCCGCGCGCATGGCCGAGATCCGCGAGAGCCGCGAGGCGACGCAGCCCGTCCGGGCGCGCACCGGTGGCTCTACCTTCGCCAACCCGCCGGGCCACAAGGCCTGGGCGCTGATCGACGCGGCCGGGTGCCGCGGCAAGATCCTGGGCGGGGCGCAGGTGAGCGAGAAGCACTGCAATTTCCTCCTGAACACTGGCGATGCCACGGCCGCCGATCTGGAGGATCTGGGCGAGGCGGTGTGCGCCGCCGTGTCAGCCCATTCCGGCGTGTCGCTCGAATGGGAGATCAGGCGCATCGGGGAGCGTTCGGCATGAGCCGCGTCACGGTCCTTCTGGGCGGGATGTCCAGCGAGCGGGAGGTGTCGCTCTCCTCCGGGCGCGAGATCGCGGCGGCGCTGCGCGAGGGGGGCTTCGAGGTCACGGCGCTCGATCCGGGGCCGGATCTCGGCGCGGTGGTCGGCGGCATCGCGGCGTCCCGGCCCGATGTCGTGTTCAATGCCCTGCATGGCCGCTTCGGCGAGGATGGCTCGATCCAGGGCGTGCTGGACTGGATGGGCATTCCCTACACCCATTCCGGGCTGCGCGCCTCGGCGGTGGCGATGGACAAGGCGGCGGCGAAGGCGGCCTTCGCGGCGGCCGGGCTGCCCGTCGCGCCGCATCGGCTGATCGAGGCATCGGATCTGGCGAATGCCGATCCCTTCCCCCTCCCCTATGTGGTGAAGCCGGTGCGCGAGGGTTCCTCCGTCGGCGTCCATATCCTGCGCAAGCACGACAATCGCCGCGCGGAGATCGCGGCGAACTGGCGCTGGGGCGAGATCATCGCGGAGCCTTTCATCCCGGGAAAGGAATTGACTGTCGCCGTGATGGAGGACCGGGCGCTGGCGGTGACGGAGATCGCCACGGGCCACGCCTTCTACGACTACGACGCCAAATATGCCGATGGCGGTTCCCGCCACACCATTCCCGCCCCCGTGCCCGATCTGGTGCGGGACCGGGCGATGGAGGTGGCCGTTGCCGCCCATGCGGCGCTGGGCTGCCGGGGCATCTCGCGCTCCGATTTCCGCTGGGATGATTCCCGCCCGGGGGCCGAAGGGCTGGTGCTGCTGGAGGTGAACACCCAGCCCGGCATGACGCCGACCTCGCTGGTACCGGAGCAGGCGGCCTATCGCGGCATTTCCTTCCCCGAGCTTTGCGCCTGGATGGTGCGGCGGGCGCGGCATGATGGGATGGAGCGTGTGGCCCAAGGCAAGGCGAAAGGGATGCGCGATGCCGCGTAAGCTCTCCGCCGGCGTCCGCGCGCGGCCCGCGCCGCCCGAACCCGTCCGCCCCACCGCGCTGCGGCTCTGGCTGCGGCGCCGGAAGCCGCTGCTGCGGCCGGCGGCCAAGGCCGGAACGCTGCTCGCGCTGTTCGGCGTGGCGGCGGTTTGGGTCGCAAGCCTCGATCCGGCGAGCAAGCTTTCCTCGGCGCTGGATGGGGCGATGGCGAATGTCGGCGCCCGCGTCGGCGGGCTTGTGGTGAGCGATGTGCGGGTGGAGGGCGTGAAGAACACGCCCCCTGCCCAGCTGCGCCAGGCACTGGGCGTGCGCGCCGGCGATCCGGTGCTGGGCTTCGCACCCAATGTCGCGCGGGAGCGGCTGGAATCCATTGCCTGGATCGAGGAGGCGGAGGTGCAACGGCACCTCTCCGGCCTCGTGCTGGTGAAGGTGAAGGAAC
>DATCMG010000120.1:0-3069 GCA_036563555.1 Roseomonas sp.
ATCGAGCATCGGGTTCGCCTCCTCCAGGCGGCATTCTGCTGGCCGCACATCGCAATCCACTTAGAGAGCTAAGTTTGAGAACGCAAGCCCACTTGACCGATGTCAGCAACAGGCGGTGAATCTGCCCCATCGCATGGAAGCGTATGCGGATATACTCGTCCAGAGGACGTTATTCGATTCATCTTGACGTGGGCTGCTCAGTACATATTCTTAGAAGCCTAACCAATACGGGCCGCTCGGGAACTGCCTCCCCCGGCCTGCCTCGAGGATGAGACGCCATGCTCACCGCCGCCGAGAACGAAACCCTCTGTCGCGTCGAGGGCGACGCGCCCATGGGTCGGCTGATGCGCCGCCACTGGATTCCCGCCGTATTGTCCGAACAGGTGGCGGAGCCCGACGGCAGGCCAGTGCGCGTCACCCTGTTCGGCGAGAAACTTGTCGCCTTCCGCGACAGCGAAGGCCGCCTCGGCGTGCTCGGCGAAGCCTGCCCGCACCGCAAGGCCTCCCTCGCCTTCGGACGCAACGAGGATTGCGGGCTGCGCTGCCTTTATCACGGCTGGAAATTCGACGTGGAAGGCAATGTCGTGGACATGCCGTCCGAGCCGAAGGAGAGCGGCTTCGCCGCGCGCGTGAAGCACAAGGCCTATCCGGCGCGCGAGGCCGGCGGCTTCGTCTGGGTCTATATGGGCCCTGCCGAAGCCATGCCGGAATTCGAGCCGCCGCCCTGGGCCCCGACCCCGGAAGCGAAGGTCTCGGTGGTGCGGATCGACCTGCCCTGCAATTGGGCGCAGATCATGGAGGGGCAGATCGACAGCGCGCACTCCTCTTCGCTGCACTCCTCCGACATGCGGCCGGCGCGCGGCGAGGCGGCGGCGCTCGACACCCACTGGGTGCGTCCCTCCACCGACAAGAACCCGCGCATCCAGGTGCAGGTCACCAATTACGGCATGCGCTATGCCGCTATCCGCCGCCCGATCATGAACGCCGCGACGCAGGACTATGTGCGGATCACCACCTTCGTTGCCCCCTTCATCGCGCTGATTCCGCCCAACTCATCCTACAATGTCGCCAGCGTGATCGTGCCGAAGGACGATACCAACACCTATTTCCACTTCATCGCCTGGACCGAAGGTGGCGAGAACATCTCGCCCGAGGCCTGGCGGAAGTTCTGCGTGGCCGAGGTCGGTGTGGATGTCGACGCGGATTTCCGTCCGATCAAGCGCCACGCATCCAATGATTACCTGCAGGACCGCGCGGCAATGAAGGAAGGCTCCTTCACCGGCATCCCCGGCATTCCCAACCAGGATATCGCCATGTGGGAGTCGATGGGCGGCATTGCCGACCGCACCTCGGAGCGCCTTGGCGCCAGCGACATCGCGGTGATCCAGTTCCGCCGCATCATGCTGGATGCCGTGGGGCGGCACGAGGCCGGCGCGGAGCCGATCGGGCTTGAGACCCCGCATCTGCCCCAGGCGAAGCTCCGCTCCTACCAGGGTCTCGTTCCCAAGACGGCGAATTGGCGCAGCCTTGGCGCCTCTGAGGAGGAGATGGCCTATCTCGAAGGCATGGAGGAGAGCGAGGACGAGAAGGAGATGGCCCAGGCCGCCGTCGCATGATCCCTGCCCCGCACCCGGCCGCGACGCGGGCGCGGCCGGTTCAACCGCGGGCAGTCATGGTCTAGCATCCTCCTCATGCCGACACCGCAAATCGATGCCGCCCGCACCGATCCGCTGCCCTTCGATTGCAGCGTCGGCTTCCTGGTCCGCGACCTGAACCGCGCCATCCAGCGCCATCTCCAGGCACGGCTGCAGGAGCATGGCGTGGCGCCCGGCGCCTGGTATTTTCTGCGCGTGCTGTGGGAGGAAGACGGGATCACGCAGCGCGACCTCGCCCGCCGCGTGGGCATGATGGAACCCACCGCGGTGATCGCGCTGCGAGGCATCGAGGCGCAGGGCTGGATCCACCGCGTCCGGTCCCAGACGGACAAGCGCAAGGTGCACATCTTCCTGACCCCGGCTGGCCGCGATTTGCGAAAGGAACTGGTGCCGGAGGCGCATGCGGTGAACGCCCTCACGACCTGCCACATGTCGGAGGACGAGGCTCGGATGCTCCGCGCCCTGCTACGCCGCGCCCGGGCCAATTTCCCGGGCGCGGACTGAAGAAGGCGTCACTTTGGCCGTGCGGAGGTCCAACTAGCCCTGGCAGGCTCGTCTGCCGGCCTGGCGTGTGGCTGCCCGAGCCGGGTGATCATTCCCGCGCATGGCCGGCACGGCCTTGCATGCGCCCGGCGGCCAGGCCCGAACCCGTACCGGGCGCATCTCAGCCCGGATGACCGGTGCGACCCTGGCCTGTGCCGGCACGACCGACGTCCGGCGATCCTGCTCTCCTGCCGCCCTTGTCCTGGCGGCCAGCCTCGGGGCCACTGACCGTGCCGGCCGCGGCCCGGCGGCACTATCCAGCTTGTGGGGGCGTCGGACAGGGGCGGCGTGGAGGGCAGGCTTGGGCGGCGGAGTGGAGGCCGGTCCGGCCATCCGCTCGAATTGCGGCTGGATTTCCTCGGTAACGTAGCGAACCACGTTCGGCGTTCGGATTACCTCACGGTAGATGTCCAGGGGCACGTTCCGGAACTCCTCGCTTCCGCCGCCGCGGCGCCCCATCCGGAGTGCGCCGGGGCCAGGTGGATCGCCACACCACCGCGCGAAGGAGAATTCGGGCGAGGTCAGGGTGGAGGTGCTGCAGGTTTCAGCCGCGCCAGTCGTCGCAGCCATGCCAATGACAAGGAAAAGGGAAATCCCGAGGACGCACGAACGGCTCATCAGACACTGCTCTACGGCGAAGGAGGCGCACGCATATCCCGGATGAAAGATACCCGGAAGACGGTGAGCGCCAAGCAGTGCCGCGCATGCCTCATCTTCCGCTGACGGTGATATCCACGCCTCAGCCGGGCTCGCCCAAGGGATAAAGGACCAAGGTCCGGCAAGGCGGAGCCGTCCGATGCTCGTAAAGACAGATCGCCCGCCAGATGCCGAGGACCCGCCGCCCTTCATCGACCGGGCTGGATGGGGTGAG
>DATCMG010000015.1:0-3996 GCA_036563555.1 Roseomonas sp.
TCCAGCCCGAAGCCGGCCGAGGTGTCGATCATGCGCCGGTCCAGCGTGTCGCCGTCCAGCCGGGTGCGCGTCGTGATGTCCAGCCAGGAGGTGGGCGCGACCGTCACACGGCCCACCCAGTCGGATGCGCGCTTCTCGAGGCCCGAGCGCTCCGGGAATACCGCCTCCTCCGAGGCGCGGAAGGAACGGCCGGCGAGTCCCTCCACGAAGCCGCCATTGGGGAAGAACCAGGCGCCCCGGATCGCCGCGTCCACCCGCGTGCCGCCTTCCTGCCGGTCCCGCCCGTTGAAGCGGTTGAGCGCGAAGAGATTGGCGTCGGTGAACTCGAAGTCGAGGCTGTCCTCATTCGGGATACGGGTCTGGCGGCCCGTGTTCGGGCCGGTCACCAGTTGCACCCGCGGCTCGATCAGCTGGTGCCCGAGCCTGCCGGCCGAGCGCACCAACGGCAGGCGCCAGTCCAGCGCCACGCGGATGTTGCCGTTGACGGTGTTGGTGGTGCTGACGTCGCTGAAGTTCGGGGCCAGGTCCAGATTGTTGGCGTTGTAGCCCAGCGCGTCGGCCTGGGCCCGGAAGGTCCATTGCGCGCCCATGTTATCAAAGCGCGGCAGCTCGTAATTCAGCCGCGTGCCGGCCCGGCGGGTCTGGGTGCCCTCGCTGCGATAGATATTGAAGGCCGTCAAATCCGCGCTGAGCGTGCCGCCCAGCGAGTCCCGGCCCAGCACCGTCTCGTAATACATGTCGGGCAGGACGAAGGGGATGCGGGCCGTCTCGTCCTGCTCGCGCAGGCCCTGGAAGGCCAGGCCACGGATGCGGGCATAGGAGTTGTAGCCCCAGAAGCCCTCCGCATAGGCCGTGCTGCTCAGCACCGCGGTCGCGGGCTGGCGGTAGGCGCGGAGATAGGTCTCGCTGGTCGCGCGGTTGATGCTGAACCCGGCCTGCCAGTTCTCGTCGATGGTGAAGAGGCCGCGCGAGAAGATATGGCCGCCCAGGCCCTTCTCCTCGCTCGATTCCTTCCCGTTGAGATAGCCGATCGAGCCCTGGGCGCTCAGCTGCCCGAAATTGAAGCGCTGGCGGTAGTTGAAGAAGCCGCTGGGCGGCGCCTGGGTCGAGACCATCGGCGTGATGATCAGGTCACTTTCGTCGTTGATCGCCCAGTAATAGGGAATCTCCGCGAAGCCGCCGAGATAGCGCGTCTGCCCGAAGGAGGGCGTCAGGAAGCCCGAGGAGCGTGGCGTCGAGGGATCCGGCATCGAAAGATAGGGCGTGTAGAAGGCCGGGATGCCGGCGAAGTCGAGGGTCGCGTCACGGAAGCGGATGCGCTTCGCCTCGCCATCCTGGGTCGCGAGCCGCGAGCGGAGCTGCCAGAGCGGCGGTGCCAGCGGGTCTTCGGCGCAGAGGTCGCAGGCGGAATAGACGACCCGGGACAGGTCCATCACCACCGCCCCGCCCTCCACGGTGCGCCGGCGGGCGCCATTGGCGGCGACACGGCCATTCTGGGCCAGCAACCCGCGCAGCCCCTCCACCACGGCATCGCGCATGCCACCTTGCAACTCGGCGCGATCGGCAAAAAGAACTTGGCCGTCCGGCTCCAGCAGCTGGACATTGCCCTCGGCGGTGGCGATGCCGGTGTCACGGTCATAGGTGAAGCGGTCGGCGCGCAGGATGCGCTCGTTCTGCCAGGCCTCCACCGAGCCGGAGGCGGTCACCCGGTTCTCATTCTGGTCGTATTCCACCTCGGCCGCGGTGAAGGTCACGGGCGCGTTGCGGTCGACCGAGCCGGCGCCCCCGCCCAGCGGGCCGATGCCGGAACGCGCCGGCGTGGCCGGGGAGGGCGAGGCGTCCAGCCCCGCCCCGGGGCTCACACCGGCGCCCAACTGGTCCGGCCGCAGCGTCAGGGGGGCGCCCTGCGCCATGGCGGGCGCCGGCATAGCCAAAGGGATGGCCAACACGGCCAGGAACGCCGCACCGGCCAGCAGCCGGGTGCGCCGGGAGGGGAGCGGCGGCTGGAAGCGCCTCCGGCCGGTCACGTCTCTCATCCTTCCTCCAGGTGAAGCAGAAGGGCCACGGCACACATCAGCCCGGCCGCAGAAGGCGCCCAGGCGGCCAGCACCACGGGCAGGGTGCCCGTTTCTCCGAACTCGCCCGTCACCCGGTCCAGCAGGAACAGGGCAAAACCGGCCGCCACGCCCGCGCCCAGCCTCTGGGCGACGCCGCCCTTGCGGGCCTCACGCATCGAGAAACCGGCGGAGAGCAGGGCCATGGCAACCGCCAGCATGGGCAAGGCGAGCAGGGAATGGAACTGCAGCCGGTGCCGCACGGCTGAAAATCCCGAATTCTCCAGCACGGCGATGAAATCGGGCAGCACCCAGAAGGAGAGGGTGTCGGGGCTGGCGAAGCTGTCCTCGATTCGGTCCGGCGTCAGCTCGGTCGGGAAGCGCAGGGTATGGGCGGGGGTCGCCTGCCGGTCGGGCCCGAAGGAGATGGCTCCGTCGAGCACCCAGGCGCCATTGGCGAGCGTGGCCCGTGGGGCTTCGACGCGGCCGAGGAAGCGGTCCATGCCGGAGATGCGCCACAGCGAGACCTCCTCCAGCCCGAAGACGCCGGCCGCGCGCGAGGCGGGGCGGCCGGAGAGGATGGCGATGCCCTGGGGGTCCAGCTCCCGATCGGCCTGACGCAACCAGAGGCGGCCGCCCGCCAGGGTGGTGATGCCGGAGACGTTGCGCAGCACGGCGGCATCCAGCCGCTCCGCCCGTGAGAGCATGACGGCCGAGAGAGGTGACAGGCCTGTCGTCGCGATGGTCCCAAGCAGCGTCGCCACCAGCACGGGCCCGGTCAGGAAGCCCCAGGCGGAAATCCCGGCCGAGCGCGCCACCACCAGTTCGGAGGAGCGGGCGAGGCGCCAGAAGGCAAGGATGCCGCCCAGGAGGATCGCGAAGGGCAACACCTGCATGGCCACGAAGGGCACGCGCAGCGCCGCGATCGTCGCCACGATGCCGAAGCCGGCCTCGCGCGTCGCGGCACGGCGCAGCAGCTCGATGAAGTCGAACAGCGCGACGAGGCCGGTGAGCGCCGCCAGCATCACCAGGCACATGACGGCGAAGCGGCGCGCGACATAGGCGCCGAAGGTCAGGGGAAAGATCACCCGGCGGCCCGCCGTGAAAGATGGCCCGCCGGCCCCGGCGCAGGATTGCCCCCCGGAACAGGCCCGGGACTCGGGACCCGCGGGGCGCGGCGCGGCCAGCCCGGGGCGCCCGAAAGCACCCAGGCCGCGGCCAGGCCCGGCCCGACCGCGTGCAGCCAGATCAGGGGGATGAAGCGGTTGTCGCGCGCCGCCAGATTGCCCACGGCCAGCCCGAGCGCGAGCAGCGAGACCACCGCGCCCACGGCGATCACGGCCGTCAGCCCCCCGCCATGCCGGCGGAAGCCGGTGGCAAGGGCCGCGGCCAGCCCCACCATGGCGAAGGAAAGGGCCGTGAGGGGCGAGGCGAGGCGCCCATGCCCCTCCGCGCGGAACTTGCGGATGTCGCGCTCGGCCAGCCCTTCCTCGGGGTCGGGGTTCAGCAATTCGCCCACGAAGCGCTCGCGGCTGTCGCGGTTGCGCGAATCCTCCGCGCGGCCGGTGCGGGCCAGGTCCACGCTGTTCTCGCCGAAGGCCAGCACGGTCAGGCGCAGCTGGGGCGGCGTGCCGGGCGGGGAATTGGGGGGCACCGCGCGCTCCATCTGCTGGCGCTGGCCGTTGAGCAGGGTCACGCGCGGGCCGTTCGCGCCAGGCAGGATCACGCCGCGCTCCGCCAGGATGGTCACCGGGGCGCCGGGCTCGCGCTGGTCATGGATGAGGATGCCGCGCAGCGTGCCATCCTTCTCGCGCAGGCGGGCATAGACGGTCAGGTCGTTGCTGACGCTGCTGAACACGCCCTCCTGCAGGAGGATCGCCGCCATCTGGTTGCGGATCTCGAACTGCCATTCCCGGAAGGCGGCATGGGAGATGGGCACGAG
>DATCMG010000136.1:0-1563 GCA_036563555.1 Roseomonas sp.
TTCGAGATCGTGGGCTGGTATGGTCTCGCGGTGCCGGCCGGAACCCCTGCCCCGATCGTGCGGCGCCTGGGAGACGAGCTGCGCGCCGCGTTGCGCGAACCGGAGGTCGAGGCGCGGCTGACCCAGCGTGGCCTGCGGGTCGTCGCCGGCAGCAGCGAGGCCTTCATGGCAGTCATCCGCGCCGATCACGAGAAGTACCGCCGGCTCATCGCCGATGCCGGCATCCGGCCGCAATGACCGCCAGGGAAGGAACACGCCAGGAATGCCCAGGATCATGGTCCTGAACGGACCCAACCTGAACCTGCTCGGCCTGCGCGAGCCCGAGCTTTATGGCACCGGGACGCTGGATGACGTGCAGCGGCTGTGCGAGGCGGAGGCAGGCGAGCTGGGGATGGAAATCGACTTCCGGCAAAGCAACCACGAAGGGGTCATCCTGGACTGGATGCACGAGGCCCAGACCTCCGCGGCCGGCGTGGTGATCAACGCGGCCGCCCTGGCGCGCACCTCGCTCTCCCTGCACGACGCGGCGAAGGCGATCACGGTGCCGGTCGTGGAAATCCACATCACCAACATCTACAAGCGGGACGCCTTCCGGCCGTCCTCCTATCTCAGCAAGGCGGCGGTCGGGGTGATCTGCGGCTTTGGCCACTATGTTTACGCATTGGGGCTGCGGGCGATCCACCATCACCTCGCCCATATGCCGGTGAAGGCCTGATCGCATGCACGACGTCATCGTGGTTGGCGGCGGAGGCTCCGGCCTTGCGGCGGCGGTCGAGGCCGCGTCCTCCGGCGCCAGCGTGCTGCTGCTTGAGAAGGATACGAAACCCGGTGGCGCCACCGCCTGGGCGGTCGGTGCCTATACAAGCAGCGCGACCCCGCACCAGAAGGCGGCGGGGGTGGAGGACGGCCCGGACCAGCACTTCGCCGACATGGACCTGGTGAATGCGGGGGCGAAGCGTCCGGACAATCTCGGCCTGCGCCGCCTGCTGATCTACCAGGCGCCGGACACGTTGCGCTGGCTCATGGAGATGGGCGTCGAGTTCATCGGCCCGAACCTGGAGCCTCCGCACACGAAGCCCCGGATGCACAACGCCATCCCCGGCGCGGCCTCGCTGACCTATCACCTGGAGAAGCGGGCGCGGAAGCTGGGTGTCCAGATCCTCTGCTCCCGCACCGTAACGGAGCTGGTGTTCCAGGGCGGCCGCGTGGTGGGGGTGGAGGTGCGCATGCCCGGTGGCACGGAGACGCACCGCGCCCGCCACGGCGTCATCCTCACCGCCGGCGATTTCGCCGCGAGCCGCGAGATGCGCGCCCGCTACTTTCCCGAGGCGGTGGTGAACGCCGAACCCACCTACAAGCACAACACCGGCGACCTGCTGCGAATCGTGGAGGGGCATGGCGGCCGGATCGTGAATGGCGACTATTCCAACTTCTATATTCCCCGCATGCGCTTCGTGCCGCCCGCGAAGGCGAGCTGGGTGCTGCGCCTGCCGCCCTGGCGCACTGTCACGCGCCTCGTGCAACTCGGCTGGAAGGCCCTGCCGCAGGCGCTGATGCGGCCCT
>DATCMG010000183.1:0-1700 GCA_036563555.1 Roseomonas sp.
ACCAGGGCGGCCAGTTCCGCCGCGCCGCCATCCTCGCCTGTAAGCGGCGGCGGGTCCGCCAGCCCGAAGCCGGGCTGGCGGGGCAGCGGGAGGACCTCGGGACTCACACGCCCGCCCTTCGGCGCAACGCGGCCAGGAGACGGTCTGCCTGCGGGCCGGCGAAGCGCGCGATTCCACGTGACAAGCCCCATTCCAGCCCCGCCGCATCGGCCACCCCTTCCAGCACGACGCGCGCAGGGTCCAGGGCACGCCAGAAGGCGGGCGGCAGCGCATCCAGGGCCGGATCGCAGGCCAGATGCAGCGCGGCACCGGGCAGGCAGGACGGATTGATCATGGCCAGTGCCGCCGCGTCCGGCCCGTCCACCGCGAAGGGCATGGCAGGGGGACGCGCCAGGGCGCGGGGCGGCAGGACGGGCAGGAAGGGTAGTGCCGCGCCGGGCGCCAGCGCCTCGGGCGGGAGGTCGATATGCAACGGCCCTTCAGGCGGGATCGGCAGGGCCAGCATCCGCCGCGCCACCACCTCCCATCCATGGACCTGCCAGGGCGTGCCGGCCCAGCGCGGGCCGAGCGCCGCCGCGATGGCCTCGGCCGAGGGCAGCAGGCGCAGCCCCGCCGGACGCGGCACCCCGCCCGGCCCGAAGCCGAGGATGGGACGGCGCAGCAGCACGGTTTCGATCGGCAAGGCGGAAAGGATCGCCTCCGGCCCTGTCCCGGCCTGCGCCGGAACCGGCGGCACCGCCAGGGCCTCGGTCACCAGCGCGGCATCCCGGCCGTTCAGAACGGCGGAGAGCGCGCGGCGCGCCATTTCCAGCGCCGGGGGCGCGGCGACGAGGCGCCAGGTCCCGTCCTCGGCCGAGGAGACCCGGCCGCCGCGGTTGCGCGCGGCGTCCTCCAGCAGGGCGCGCGCGACCCGGCGGGCCTCCGGCGCCAGACCGGGGCCCGGGCGGAAGAGCAGGGCCGTGAGCGGCGGGGCCCCATCCGGGGCAGGATGCGTGACAGCGATCATCGCGCCGCCGAATTTGCGCCCGCGGGGTTAATGCTCCGTCACCGCGCGCATCGCGCGGTTGCCACCCGCCCCGGCGGCGGGCTACGCCGGAAGCGATGACTGGCCCCGCGCCCGATGCGCCCCTTCCACCCATGGCCGCCGCCGACCTCGCCGAGGCCGTGCGAACCCTCCGGCGTGCCTCCGTGCTGGTCGTCGGCGACGCGATGCTGGACCGCACGGTCTATGGCCACGTCACCCGCATCTCGCCCGAAGCGCCGGTCCCGGTGCTCTCGGTGGAGCGGGAGGTGGCCATGCCCGGCGGCGCCGGGAACGTGGTGCGCAACCTCACCGCCCTCGGCGCCTCCGTCGCCTTCCTCTCGGTGGTGGGGGACGACCAGGCGGGATCGGACCTGACCGGGCTGATCGGCGGCCAGCCGGGCGTCGAGCCCTGGCTGCTCGTGCAGGGCGGACGCGCGACCACCACCAAGACCCGCTTCATCGCCGCCGGCCAGCAACTGCTGCGGGCGGACCAGGAGGTGGCCCAGGCTATCCATCCACGCCTGGCCGATCGCCTGGTTCGCATCGCGCAGGACACGGTGGCGGCCACCAAGGTCATGGTGCTGTCGGATTACCGGAAGGGCGTGCTGGTGGGCGACGTGCCGGAGCGGCTGATCGCCGCCGCCGGCGCCGCCGGGCGGAAGGTGGTCGTCGACCC
>DATCMG010000195.1:0-1992 GCA_036563555.1 Roseomonas sp.
CCCCAGGGCGTGGTGCGCGAGGTCATCCATGCGCGCCCCATTGCCGAAACGCGGGTGGAGGACGCGGCATGACCGCCTACTGGATTACCCTCGCAGTCGCGATCGTCACCTCGATGATCGGCCAGATCCTCCTCAAATCCGGCGCGACCGGAGAGGGCGGCTTCCTCACCCAGCTTTTCCGCCCCCAGACGGTCATCGGCCTTGGCCTCTATGGCGGCGCCGCGCTGCTCTACATCGTGGCGCTGCGGAAGATCCCCATGTCCGTCGCCCTGCCCTTCACGGCGGTGTCCTATGTCGTGGCCGTGCTCATCGGCCATTTCATGTTCGGCGAGGGCCTGGGCGCGCAGAAGATCGTCGCCATCGCCCTCATCAGCCTCGGCGTCGTGGTGCTGGCCGGCGCATGAGGGCGGCCGCCCTCCTGCCCCTTTTCCTCGCCGCCTGCGCGACAGCCCCCACCTGCCCGGCGGGCACCGCCCCCGCCGCCATCGCCGAGCTCGCCTTCGGCCGCAACGGACGGGACGGCACGCTGCGCGTGACCGACCCCGACTGGTCCACCTTCCTGGCCGAGGAAGCCACGCCCCGCTTCCCTGACGGCCTCACCAGCCTCGATGCCCAGGGCCAGTGGCGCGCCCCGGACGGCCACATCGCACGCGAACCCGCCAAGCTCCTCTGGCTCGTCCTGCCCGGCGCCTCGCTGGGCGGTGCCGCGGCGCGGACCGAACCCCTCGCGGCCGCCTATCGGGCGCGCTTCGGGCAGGAGAGCGTGTTGCGCAGCCTGCGGCTGGGCTGCGCGGCTTTCTGAAACGGCGCCCCGGGACGTCGTCCAGCCCGTTTCACAGGATGCCGGCCTGGCAGGGGCGGGCTGCCGAACATCCTCCCGGCCCCGAAGCATCGCGGAGGGCCGCATCGCGTCGGAACCGATCCGCAACGGAAATCTTGACAGGTATAGGCTCCACCCTCCCCACAGCCTCCCGGAACAACCTGTTTCCAATGCGTTTGTTTCGATGGCGTGCAATTTGCTCCCCTTGTCGGACTGAAGTCCGACAACGCCAGAGAGGAGGCAACGGTGGGCGCTCTGAAACCAGTGATGACCGGCGCATTAGGAGCCGCGCTGTCCTTGCTGGCCAGCATCGGCATGGCCGATGGCGCCCCCATCATCATGACCGGTGCCGGCAGCCCGGCAGCGATCCAGCCCCAGGTCGACGCCTTCAGGACGCTGCTCGGCCCCTTGAACCCGAGCACAGCCGGTTCCTTCGGCACCGGGCGGCGCGAGATCAACTGGGATGGCGTGCCCGGCGCGCTCTCGGCACCGAACGCCATGCCGGCTGGCTTCTTCAACACCACCTCTCCACGCGGCGTCCGGTTCACCACCCCGGGCACGGGATTCCAGGTGAGCGCCGATGCGGCGTCGGGCATCGCGGCCGAGTTCGGAAACATTGATCCGAGCTATCCCGGCCTGTTCCGCACCTTCTCACCGCAAAGGCTGTTCACCCCGCTCGGCAGCAACGTGACCGATGTGAACTTCCTGATCCCCGGCAGCAGCACGGCAGCGCTGACCCGCGGCTTCGGTGTGGTGTTCACCGATGTCGACCTCGCCAATACCACGAGCCTGACCTTCTTCGACGCGAGCGACACGCCACTCGGCACCTTCCATGTGCCGGCATTCCCCGGGAATGAGACACTCTCCTTCCTCGGGGTCGATTTCGGCGCCAACCTCGTGTCCCGCGTGCGGATCGTCAGCGGCAATGCGGCACTTGGCGGCCCCGAAAGCATTGCTGCCGACCGGGTCGTCATGGACGACCTCATCTATGGTGAGCCGGTCGCCACGATCGCGGTGCCCGAGCCGGCCAGCCTCGCCCTTTTCGGTGCGGGGCTGCTTGGGCTCTGCGCGATCAGGCGTTGGCTTTCACGTCCGCGGGCAGCATAGGCACGGCGCCCAGCCCGGGGCACATCCCACGCAGCCCGATCAGGCGACCCGGCGAGCCGGCGCGG
>DATCMG010000332.1:0-18928 GCA_036563555.1 Roseomonas sp.
AGCCCGGAGACGGAGCGGCCGCTCCGGGGTCCCCAGTACAAAAGCGGCGGTCAGCGCTACAACCGCAGGCGGGACAGATACATGACCTGCCCCGTCCCACTTCAAGCTCGAGATCCTGATGCCCGTCCCCTGAGCCAGCAAAGCTTGCGTTCCCATGGCCTCGGCTGTTGTCCGCCAGCCCATTGGCCAGCCCCGCCCCCCCCTCCACCAAGAACGAGGCAGGGCCATGTTTTAGGCTAGCGCGGCGCCGCGACGCTCTGGGATGAGGAGCCAGAGCGCCACGATGTCCAGCACGTAGAGTGCGGCCAATGCGGCGATGGCAGTCTCGAAGCCATGGGTACCCGCGATGGCGGCCACCACGATGGGCCCGAAACCGCCCACCGCGCGCCCTATGTTGAAGAGCACGTTCTGCGCCGTCGCACGAACCGCAGTGGGGTAGAGTTCACTGATCAGCGCCCCGTAGCCGCCCAGCATGCCATTCACGAAAAAGCCCATTACCGCGCCGCCGATGAGCAGCGCCGTGGCATCTGTCAGCTGCGAATACACGACGACCATCACCGCCGCACCGATCATGTAGCCGAGGAAGGCGGGGCGGCGGCCGACGCGATCCGCGATCTGGCCGAAGGCATAAATCCCGACCGCCATGCCGGCGATGGTCACCGCAGTCCAAACCGCCGACTGGGTCAGCCCATAGCCGAAGCGGCTGTTGAGATAGTTGGGCAACCAGATCATCACGCCGTAGTATCCGAAGTTCTGGACCGAGCAGAGAATGATCAGCCCCAGGCTGGTCTTCGTCGTCTGCGTGTCCTTCACAAGAAGCCGGAGAGGAAAGCTCTCGCGGACGGCCGCGGCGTTGCGCGCGGTGAATAGCTCCGGCTCATGCAGCGTGCGCCGGATGACCCAGGCGACAAGTGCGGGGAAAACGCCCACGGCGAACATACCTCGCCATCCGATGATCGGAAGCAGGATCGGGGTAGCAAGGGCCGCCAGCAGAACACCGGCCTGCCAACCAAGCCCGACATAGGAGGAGGCGCGGGCCCGCTTTTCAGCGGGCCAGACTTCCGCGACCAAAGCCATCCCGATGCCGAACTCGCCTCCGAGGCCGAGGCCGGCGATGGTGCGGTAGGCCAGCAGGTCCCAGTAGCCCTGGGCGAACGCACAGAGCCCGGTGAAAACCGCGAAGAGCACGATGGTCCAGGTGAGCACCCGCACTCGGCCCAGGCGATCCGAGAGCATTCCGAACAAGAGACCACCAAGGACAGCGCCCACCAGCGTGCCAGTGACGAGGGAGGCAGCCTCAGGCTGGCCGAGTTGAAGCTCGCTCGCGATGGCGCGGAGCATAAAGCCCAGAATGAGCAGGTCGAACCCGTCCATCGCATAGCCGACAGCCGAGCCCCAGAGCGCCTTCCGCGCCTCTGGCGTGACAGGTGCGTCCACGTTGATCCCTTACCTTCTTAACTGATCTGCAGCCGGAGTTCGTATCAGGCAAGCTTGTCAGCAAGCAACCGCGCTTCCTGGTAGAGGAGGCGTTCTGGGGGCATGCCCACAGCCTGTCAGCGATGACCCTCATCGCCTCAAGCACCGCGTAGAATTGGTCGCGGGCCACCAGCTCTGCGCGGCAGAATGCCAGGATGTCGGGTGCACGCCGCGGCGAACCAGATCTTTGCGCAGCTGGCGGGCACCAGCAGTTGCGCCTTGAGCATCAGGACTGGCTCGTCATACCAGCCAGTCCGCCCGCCGCTCCAGCCCGAGCCACCTTTCGGCCGGTCAGAACCCTACCCAGCCCAGCCCCACCATCCCCGTCGCCTTCAGCAGGCCCGACGGAGCCGCGCGGAGAGGAACGGTCCGGCATTCGGGAGAAATGCGCGCCGGCATCGTCCCACGACGCTTCCTCCGCGTTCGGCATAGGACTGAGGAGGGCCTGACGGGCATCGTCGCCCTGGCCCCAGGAGGAGGTGCCGATGACAGATCCGACCCGCGAGGGCGCGCGAGCCACCTGGCGCGATGAACTGCCCTTTCTTCGGCGCGTCCTGATCGTGGCCGGCGTGGTGGTCCTCCTCCTCCTGCTCTGGGCCATACGGGGCAGCTTACTCCTGGCCTTTGGCGGCGTGGTCGTCGCAAGCGTGCTACTCGCCCTGGCCGATCCACTGGAGCGCCGCTTCGGCCTGTCGCGGACGCTGTCGCTGATGCTGGTGGGCGGGGGCGTCCTCGTGGCCCTCGTCCTCATCGGCACCCTCATCGGGCAGCAGGTGCAGGCCCAGGTGTCGCAGCTTGGCCAGCAACTGCCTGCGGCCATCCAGGGCCTGGAGCAGCGGCTGGGCATCCCGCTGGCGGGCCTTGGCGGAGGCGGGCAGCCGGGGGGTGGCGGCGGTGAAAGCGGTCTCGCCTCGATGGCGCCCGCGGGCTTCCTGCAGCAGGTCGGCAGCTTCGGGCGGATCGCCGTCGACGCGGTCGCATCGGTTGCTCTTGCCGTGGTCGGGGGCGTGTTCATCGCTGCCAGCCCGCGCCTGTACCGCCGTGGCCTGGTGAAGCTGCTTCCGAAAGGGCAGCACGCCCGGGCGGAGGAAGCGCTCGACAATAGCGGACGCGCACTCCGACAGTGGCTCCTGGCCGCGCTGCTCGCAATGACCATCGTCGGCACCCTCGCCGGCCTCGGAAGCTGGGCGCTCGGCCTGCCGGCGCCGCTGGCCCTCGCACTCTTCGCGGGGCTCGCCGAGTTCGTGCCACTTGTCGGCTCGGTCGTGGGCGCGGTGCCGGCGCTCCTGCTGGCGCTGGGCCACGGCTCCAGCACCTTCCTCTGGACCCTGGCGCTGTTCCTCGCAATCCAGCAGATCGAGAGCAACATCATCACCCCGCTCGTGACCCAACGGATGGTGCAAATCCCACCGGCGGTGGTGCTCTTCTCAGTCGTGGCATTCGGGGCGGTGTTCGGGCTGCCGGGCGTCGTCCTTGCCGCGCCACTGACGGTCGTGGCCTATGTTCTGGTCAAGAAGCTTTACGTCCGTGAAACCCTGGGCGAACGGACCGATGTGCCGGGCGAGCCCGAGGGGAAGGGCGAATAGTGCGAGCTCCATCCGCCAAGGCGCCATGCGGCACCGCGCGAGGGCAGAACCGGCAACACCTCCGGCAGACGTCCTGCCACGCGTGACTGCGTTCACCGCAACCACATGTGCCTCCTGCAATTTACCACTGAGCCTTGGTCCGAGGCATCGACGCCGGAAGGAAGTGGAAGATGCACGACAGGGAGCGGGTAGCAGTTGTGACCGGCGCTTCGGCGGGGGTTGGCCGAGCCGTGGCCTTGCGCCTGGGACGAGAAGGCTGGCGCGTCGGCCTGATCGCCCGTGATGCGAGCGCCCTGAGAGACCTGGCGGAGACGATCCGCACGGCCGGGGGAGAGGCATTGCCCCTGCCCTGTGATGTCGCGGATGCCGAGGCCGTCTTTGGCGCCGCAGCAAAGACGGAAGAAATGTTTGGCCGCATCGACGCCTGGGTGAACTGCGCCATGGTCACCGTTTTCGCGCCGGTCCGCGACATGTCGGCAGAGGAGTTCCGCCGTGTGACGGAGGTGACCTATCTCGGCTATGTCCATGGCACCATGGCGGCCCTGCGCCACATGCGGCGCACCGATTCCGGAGTTATCCTGCAAGTCGGCTCGGCCCTCGCCTATCGCAGCATACCGCTGCAGAGCGCTTATTGCGGAGCCAAGCACGCCATCATCGGGTTTACGGAGTCCCTGCGCTCGGAACTGCTCCACGAAGGCAGCCGGATCCGGCTTACCGAAGTGCATCTGCCGGCGGTGAACACGCCGCAATTCTCCTGGGCCCGCACGCGCCTGCCCTTCCAGCCTCGCCCGGCCGGCATTCCCATCACGCCGGATACCGCGGCGCGTGCCGTGGTGGTGGCCCTGCACCGCCCGGCCCGGGAATACTGGCTCGGTCTGCCGACCTTCATCGCCATACTCGGCGACATGCTCGCGCCGGGACTGGCGGACCGGTATCTCGCGCAGACAGCGGTGGAAGGGCAGATGGACAAGGAGCCCCTGCCCGCCCCGCGGGATGGCAACCTGTTCACGCCCGTGCAGGGTCTGCACAGCGTCAACGGCCGCTTTGAGGGTCGGGAGGGCGCCCCCTGCATCTCGGGCGGCGTGGCCCGCTTCGGGGTGGCTGCTGTCGCGCTAGCGGCCGCCTGCGGCCTCGGCGTGCTGATCGGCCGGCGGGACCGGTGAAGGGCCCGGACGCCCCCCGGTTTCCTGGCGCTCGGGGCCTGCCGCCCGGGCCGGCTCATATCTCGCTGCGCCGGAGAAGATAATCCAGGCCACCGACGCGGAACCAACGATAGCCATAGGGCTCCATCAGAATGCGATGGCGTCCCTTCCCGTCCGGCCGGCTGTGATCTTCGGACAGGAGGTTGACGAGGAGGCTGTCATGCGAACCCGCGGCACCGGGATCGAAGAACACCTCGCGCGGCTCGGGGCCGAGATTATGCACAAACAGAGCGGAGTTGTCCCGCCAGTCGTAGCGGATTGTCAGGACATCATCGGCATCGGTCGGCACAAGCGCGAAGTCACCCCAGTCGATCTCAGGAATCTCACGGCGCATGCGGATCATGCGCTCGGTCCAGTTGAGGAGCGAGGCCGGATCGCGCCGCTGGGCCGCGACATTGACGTGCTCGAAGCCATAGGGGCCGCCTGAGATGGTCGGCTTCACCGGCTTCTTGCTTTTGGTGAAGCCCCCGGTGGGCTCGGCCGACCATTGCATGGTGGTGCGGGCGCATTCGCGCTCGGGTAGACTCAGATCGTCACCCATCCCGATCTCATCGCCGTAGCGAAACACCGGCGTGCCTGGCAGCGTCATCATGAGGCTTGTCGTGAGCTCGATCCGGCGCCGGTCCCCCTGCAGCATCGGCGCGAGCCGCCGCCTGATGCCGCGCCCATAGAGCTGCATCGATTCCTCTGGGCCGAAAGCCTGGAATACGGCGTTCCGCTCCTCATCGGTGAGGCGACCGAGATCGAGCTCATCATGGTTGCGGAGAAACATGCCCCATTGCGACGTGAATCGATGAGGCCGTGTCGCACGCAGCGCCTCCTCCAGCGGCCGTTTGTCGGATGTGGCAAGCGCGTAGAACAGGTTCTGGTTGACGTGGAAGTTGAACATCATGTGCATGCGGTCACCATCCGAGCCAAAATACTCCATGCTTTCCTCGGGCGGGACATTCGCTTCGGCGAGGATGATCGCATCCCCTCGGCGCCATTGCAGGAACTCGCGAAAGCTGCGCAGCATCTCATACTGCTCGACGGGCTCCCTGATCTCGGCGCCCTTGGTTCCGATCAAGAAGGGAACGGCGTCCATTCGGAAGCCCGAGACGCCGAGTTCCAGCCAGAATCCCATGATCTTCAGGATCTCCGCCTGCACATGCGGGTTGGAGGTGTTGAGATCAGGTTGGAACTCGTAGAAACGGTGGAAATACCAGGCCTTGGCGACTGGATCATGCGTCCAGGTCGATTCCTGCACCCCGGGAAAGACCACGCCCTTCGTCGAATGGGGCGGCTCCTTGTCGGACCAGACGTACCAGTCGTGGTATTTCGACTTGGCATTCCGCCGTGCATCCTGGAACCAGGGATGCTTATTGGATGTATGGTTGACCACCAGGTCGATGATCACCCGCATGCCGCGCTGGTGGCAGCCATGGGTGAATTCCACGAAATCGCCGAGGGTGCCATAGCGGGGATCCACCCCGTAATGGTCGCTGACGTCATAACCATGGTCCCGCCCTGGGGAGGGCTGGAACGGCATGAGCCAGATCGTCGTGACGCCCAGGCCCTGGATGTAGTCAAGGCGGCGGGTCAGCCCCTCGAAGTCCCCGATCCCATCCCCGTTCGAATCCATGTAGGAGCCGACGGAAAGGCAGTAGATGATCGCATGCTTGTACCAGAGGTCATTGATCATCCACGCTCTCCCGGGCCCGCTCGTTGGTGAAACCTATCAGCCCTCGACGAGTGCGAGGATCACGCCTTCCTCGGGGTCGAGGCCGAGTTCGGCCGATAGCGGCACATCCTCCCGGCCGGGCTTGGTCGAGAGCAGGAGGCGGGCGCCGGATGCGTCCTCCGGGAGCGTGAGGCAGCCTGGCGCCTGGCCGAAGTTCAACGCGACCAGAAGACGCGTGCCGTCGCCGCCGCGCCGTTCGAAGGCGAAGACGTCCCCCTCGGCAGGGGCGGAGACGTAGTCCCCTGTGCTCAGTGTGGCGTAACTCTGCCGCAGGGCAATCAGGCGGCGGTAGAAGTTCAGCAGGGAGTTTGGGTCCGCCGACATGGCCGCCACGTTCCGGGTGGCGTGGTCGTCGTTGAGCGGCAGCCAGGGCCGCCCCATGGTGAAGCCCGCATTCTCTCCCCAATCCCAGGGCATCGGCGTGCGTGCCGGATCGCGCCCCAGGCCCAGGCCGGGCTCGCTCTTCTCCCATGGGTCTTGTGCGCGATCGGGTGGAATCGGCACATTCTCAAGGCCAAGCTCATCACCGTAATAAAGGGTGGGCGTGCCACGCAGCGTCAGCAGCAGCATTGCGGCGAGCCGTGCGCCGGCTTGGCCCACGCGCGTCGCGATGCGCTTCTGGTCATGGTTGCCTAGTACCCAGTTCGGCCATCCACCCCTGGGCAGCGCGGCCTCATACTCTTCGACGATGCGGGCAATCTGCCTTGCGTTCCAGGCTGCGAAGATCAGCTGAAAGTTGAAGGGCAGGTGCGCACCCTTCATGTCCCGGCCGTAATAGGTCACCAGCCTTTCGATCGGGAGATAGATCTCGCCGATCAGCACGCGATCCGGGTAGGCGTCCAGCACTGCGCGCATTTCCTCGACCACATCGATCGTCTCGGGCCGGTCCGCGGAGTAGCGTTGCAATAGCTGTCCGATACTGGCTCCATGCGGCTGCCAAGCGGGGTTGGGTGGATTGTCACGGAACTGGTCATCCTTGATCAGGAGCCAAATCACATCGACCCGGAACCCGTCCACGCCGCGGTCCAGCCAGAAGCGCAGCGCATCGTACATGGCCTGCCGCACTTCCGGGCTACGCCAGTTCAGGTCAGGCTGTTCCTTCAGAAAGCTGTGAAAGTAATACTGGCCGGACACCACATCGAATTCCCAGCCGCTGCCACCGAAGTTTGCAAGCCAGTTATTGGGCGCGCCGCCATCGGGCGCCGGATCACGCCAGATATACCAGTCGCGCTTGGGACTGTTGCGGGAGGAGCGGCTTTCCAGGAACCAGGAATGCTGATTTGATGTGTGGTTCGGGACAAAATCGAGGATGACCCTCACGCCGCGTGCATGCGCCTCCGTCAGCAGGCTGTCGAAATGATCGATGGTGCCGAAGATGGGATCGACGCCGCAGTAATTGCTGATGTCATAGCCGAAATCGGCCATGGGCGAGGGAAAGACCGGCGAAATCCATATCGCGTCCACCCCGAGCCAGCATAGATAGTCCAGCCGCTGCTGGATGCCCGCCAGATCACCGATTCCGTCGCCGTTGCTGTCCTGGAAGGAGCGCGGATAGATCTGGTAGACGATGCCGTGCTGCCACCAAAAGGTATCAGCCATGCGCGACCTCCGAATGCTCCTCGGTCGGCCTCAACGCGGGCCGTTCCGGGGGGTTCCATTTGGTCCTGACCCGGCGGACTGGCCCGACAGGAGCGTAGCTTTTTCGGGCACTTTGAACCCCGGAAGAAGGTGCCATGAGGCGGAAGTGGTACTCTGTACTGGCCACGGATGAGACACCGAGTTGAAGGCTACGTGGCGAGGGCTGCGGGTTGAAGATGTTGCTGAGATAGCATCGGGTGCCTGGCGTAGTTGCTCGACAGTGCCGAAGGCCCGCACCCACAGGAGCTTCTCTTTGATGGTGCGGATGAAGCGTTCGGGGCGGCCATCCTCCTCGGGCGCCCGAACGAAAGTGGGCGAGATCCCGAAGCGGAGGAACTTCTATTCGACCAAGAAGCCGTCGGACATGAACTGCGAGCCGTGTTCATGGCGGAGAGCGGAGCCGGCTGCGATGCTCTTCGCGAAGAACGCAGAAGTACTCGTGCAGGGGCTCCAGCACCTCGAAGCCGGCACCACGCCGGGCGGCATGGAGGCCGACGCACTCGGCGCTGTGGTGGTCGATGGCAACAAACACCGCCGCTTGGCCGTCAGCCGTCCAGGACATCCGGAACAATGGTGCCGCCGTGGTTGCGCGGGCCCCAAGTTTCTTAATGAGCCTTCCGAATTCTGGGGAAATCCAGAGGAAGGGCGGTGCGGAGACATGGCTCCGAGCCACCGCGTTAACAGCAAAGTGAGACTGTTTCGCAGAGAAGAGGGGCAATCTGGTGCGGTCCCTCTGCAAGAAGATGGAGGCCACCGTGATCGAGCTGCGAGCCCGTGATCTCATGGATTCCCAGGTGGCCGCAGTGCCTCCCGGAATTCCCGCTGCCGACCTCGCCCGCATGTTCGCGGATCGCGGCATTTCTACCGTCGCCGTTGTGGACCCCCAGGGCACATTGCTGGGGATTGTCACGGAATCCGACCTGATCCGTCGTCTTGCGAATGAGGACGACCAGCCCCGCACGGGCTGGCTCGCTCGCTTTCTGACAAGGGCAGACACGATGGCAGAGCGCTATGCCCGCAGCCATGGTGCCACTGCCGGGGACCTGATGACGAAACAGGTTGTGACGGTCGGGCTGGACGATACTGCCGCCCATATCGCACGCCTCCTGGAAGAGCACAGAATTCGCCGAGTACCGGTTACGGACGGCGGCCGATTGCTCGGCCTGGTAAGTCGCTCCAGCCTGATCCGTGTGTTGGTGGCAGCGCCAGGTGACCAGCCCGGAGAACAGTCCGATGAGGACATCCGCCGTGCCCTGCTCGTCGCCATGAGGCGGGAGGCCTGGGCCAACACGGGCAGCATTGCGGTGGGTGTCCGGAATGGCGTCGTGGAGTTCTCCGGCTTCCACCAGTCCGAGGCTGTAAACCGCGCGCTTCGCGTGCTGGCGGAGAACGTGCCAGGTGTGAAGCAGGTTGTAGATCATACGCTACCGCGGCCGGTTATCTACGGGCCTTAAGCCAGTTCTGAGCTGCCTGGCGATAGCGCCGCGCCGGATGGAGGGGGCGCTTGTCCACCGTGATGATGCGCGGGCTCACCGCCTCCTCAGCCCACCAAGCCCACAGCATCCTCAAGACCGCGGCCCGATCGCCTGCGGCAACCCGACCGTGGGCCGCGCAAGGCATGGCAGGCTGTGCGCGAGGTGGTGGGCCGCGAAGGACTCGAACCTTCGACCAATCGATTAAGAGTCGACCGCTCTACCAACTGAGCTAGCGGCCCCACTACAGCGCTTGTGCCCCAGACACTCCTGACCCAGGCTCGCGGCCGGAAACTACTTCCCGCCCGTCAGGCGATCAAGCATCCTTGCGCGACTTCGTTGCCAGAAGGGGGTTGGTGGACCGTGTAGGGATCGAACCTACGACCAATCGATTAAGAGTCGACCGCTCTACCAGCTGAGCTAACGGTCCAAACCTCTTGGCAGATCAGGTGCTTAACCCCAGGGGGGAGAAGAGCACCGGAGCAGCTAAGTATCAGTTGGCAAGCGAACTTTTTAAGAGTCAGCCGCTCTACCAACTGAGCTATGCGCCCATGCCGCCAAGCATTCCGGGTTTCACGGCCAGCGCTTAGCCCGGGAGGCGGCTTCTATCCGATCCTCCGGGGAGGTCAACCCCCCTCCTTTCGCCTAATCGCGCGCTGCAGCGAATTCGGCATCACGATGCACATAGGCGCTGCCGAGCAGCCCAAAGCCGAGCATCACGGTCAGCATGGCGGAGCCGCCATGGCTGATCAGTGGCAGCGGAACCCCGCCCACCGGAATGCTACCCGTGACCATGGCAACATTCACGAAGACATAGAGGAAGAAGTTCATCCCTAGCCCGAGGGCGAGCAGCCGCCCGAACTGGTGCCGGCAACGCAGTGCCGTCAACATCGCGAAGAGGATCACGAGCGCCAGCAGCCCCAGCGTGCCGAGGGCGCCGACCAACCCGAATTCCTCGGCGATCATGGTGAAAATGAAGTCCGTCTGCTTTTCCGGCAGGAAGTTCAGATGGCCCTGCGTGCCTTGCAGGAACCCCTTCCCCCAGAATCCCCCGGAGCCAAGGGCGATCTTGGACTGGATGATGTTGTACCCCGCCCCCAAGGGGTCGCTCTCGGGGTCCAGGAAGGTGGTGATCCGGGCCCGCTGGTAATCATGCAGCCGCTCATAGGCGATGGGGGCCGCGAAACCGATCCCGGCCGCGGCGATGGCGAATTTCCACCACCGCACCCCCGCCGCCCAGAACATGGCCGCCCCGATCATCCCGGTAATCAGCGCCGTGCCGAGATTGGGCTGCTTCAGGATCAGCGCCACAGGCACCAGCACCGCGAGGGCCGGAGGGATGAGGAACAGCGGATTGCCCATCCGCTCCCAGGAGGCCCGATGGAACCAGGATGCCAGGGCCAGGGTCAGCATGATCTTCATCAGCTCAGAGGGTTGGAGCTGGATGGGCCCGATATCGATCCAGCGCTGCGCCCCCTTGCCCACATTCCCGTGGAGCAGCACCAACACCAGCAGGGCGACGCCGATCGCATAGCCCACCCAGGCCAGGCGGGCGATCACGCGGATATCGACCAGGGAGATCGACAGCATCAGCACCAGCCCGAAGCCGAAGCGCAGCGCATGCTTCGACGCATAGGCATCCGGCACCCCACCACCGGCGGAATAGAGGGCGACATAGCCCACCCCCGCCACCGCGCAGAGCATCAGCACGAAGACCCAGGGAATCTGCCAGAGCTTTTCGAGGATTCCGAAGCTGTGCTGCCGCATCAGCAGGCGGCGCTCATAGGTGGTATGTTCCCGGAGGATCATGGACGGGGAGCCCCCGGCACGGCCTCGGCCACCCGGGCGGGGGGCGCGGCCACGGGCTGGCGGAAGCGGCTGATGGTGTCGGCCATGATGTCGCGCGCGATCGGGGCGGCCGCGCCCGATCCGCTGGTGCCGTGCTCCACGATCACCATCACCGCGAATTGCGGGTTGTCGTAGGGCGCGAAAGCCACAAAGAGTGCATGGGGGCGCCATTCCCGCGGCATGGATTCCACGCGGAAGCCCCGCTCCCGCTGCTCGCGGCTCACGCGCCGCACCTGGGTGGTGCCGGTCTTGCCGGCCAGTTGCCCCATGCCGCCGGGCAGCCGGGCGCCGCGCGCCGTGCCGCCATCCTCGTTCACCACGGCCCACATGGCCTCCCGCACCAGGCGCAGGTCGCGCTCCGGAATGCCGAGGGAGGGCCAGTCATCCGGCTGCGCGCCCTTCACCGGCCTGCCCCCGACCGCGCGGGTCAGATGCGGCTGCACCGCCCGGCCCGTGGCCAGCCGCGCCGTCATGGTGGCCAGGGAGAGCGGGGTGAGCTGATAGAAGCCTTGCCCGATCCCATGCACCACCGTGTCACCGAGATTCCAGGGCTTGCCCTGGGCCTGCCGCCATTCCCGCGTGGGCACCAGCCCACGCCGCGCTCCCGGCAGCTCGATATCCAGGTCCACGCCCAGCCCCAGGCGCCGCGCCATGGCAGCGATCCGGTCGATGCCGGTGCGCCTGGCCATTTCGTAGAAATAAACGTCGCAGGAATATTTGATGCCGCCCCGCATATCAAGGCTGCCATGGCCGTAGCGGGAATGGCAGTGGAAGCGCGTGTCGCCCAGGTCGTAATAGCCGGGGCAGGAAACGCGCTCCCCCGGGGTGCAGACCTTCGCCTCCAGGGCGGCGAGCGCCACCACCATCTTGAAGGTGGAACCAGGGGCGTAGAGGCCGTTGGTGGTCTTGTTGATGAGCGGCGTCTGGCGCTTGCTCGTCCATTCCCGCCACTGGGCGGCCGAGACACCGGCATTGAAGACATTGGGATCGAAGGAGGGCTGGGTGGCCATGGCCAGCACCTCGCCTGTGCGGGCGTCCAGCACCACGGCGCTGGTCCCCTCCTCGCAGCGGGCGCGGACGGCGCGCTGCAGCTCGGCATCCAGGCTGATCTGCACGTCCTGACCGGGTTGGCCCTCGCGCCGGTCCAGCTCCCGGATCACGCGACCTACCGCGTTTACCTCCAGCCGGATGGAACCGGCGCGGCCGCGAAGGACCTTGTCGTGGTGGCGCTCGATCCCGGCACGGCCCACGCGGATGCCGGGCAGTTCCAGCAGCGGATCCTCGCCGATATCGGCTTCGGCGGGTGGAGCCACATAGCCGACGACATGGGCCAAGTGCTCGCGTTCCGGGTATTCCCGGATGGTGCCCACATCGACCGAGATGCCCGGCAGGTCCGGCGCGTTCATCTCGATCCGCGCCATCTCGTCCCAGGTCAGGAACTCGCGCACGGACACCGGGATGAAGCGGCGACGGCGGCGCAGCTCGCGCTCGATCCGGGCACGCTCAGGGTCGGCCAGCGGGACGATCCTGCTGAAGGTGTCCAGCACCGCCGGCACGTCGCGGGCATCCTCCGCCACGATCAGCGCGCGCCAGTTGAGCTGGCTGCCGGCGATTACCTTCCCTTCCCGGTCCAGTACCCGGCCGCGCGGCGGGGCGACCAAGCGGGCGGAGATGCGGTTCTCCTCCGCCAGGGTGGCGTAGCGCTCCCCCTCATCCACCTGCAGCCTGTGCAACCGGTAGCCGAGGAAGCCGATCGCCCCGAATTGCACGGCCCCGAGCATCAGCGCGCGGCGAGTGAAGACGCCGCGGCGGGCCTCCTCCTCCTTGCGGGCGACGCTCATGCCAGGGCCTCCGCCCGTTCCAGCCCGCGATGCGCCCGGGCCATGAGCCAGGCGAGCAGCGGGTAGATTCCGATGGTGAGGCCAAGTTGCGCGACGGCCGGGGTGGCCGGCGGCACCTGCCAGCCCAGCAGCGCCTGCAGGACATAACCGAGCCCGACGGCCAGGGCGGCGAAACCGCAATAGGCCAGCCAGACCAGCAGGAAGGACTGCTTCGCCACCACCCGCCGCACCCGAAGCGCCGCGAAATGGGTGAGCAGCAAGGTCAGAACGCCGATCCCGAGCGGCGCGAAGCCGAGCAGGTCCTGCAGCAGCCCCAGGCCGAAAACGGCCAGCGCCGGCATGGAGGCGGGGCGGAAAAGGCTCCAGAAGAACACGCCCGCCAGGGCCACGGCCGGCAGCACCGAGGGAAGCCCCACCGGGGCGGCCGCCAGGATCATGGCAACGGCCGTGCTCACGCTTGGGGCTGCGGCGCGGGCCAGCGCATCCAGCCGGGCGAGCAGCCCGGGAGCTGCGGCAGGACGTCCCGGCCGGGCCATCCCGGCCTCAGTGCCGCAGCCGGGCGGCCGGATCAGGTCGCGTGACCGCCTCGGGCGGAAGGATGCCGGCCAGGCCGAACTCGAAGATCCGCAGCAGGTCCAGCCGGTCGAGCTGGGCGAAAAGCTCCACTTCCGGCCAGCCCGTTTCGCCCAGCCGCACCACGCCGACCGGCAGGCCCGCCGGGAAGGTGGCTGACTCGGCGGAGGTGACCACCCGGTCCCCATCCTGCGGCTGCATGCCGGCAGGCCAGTGCTGCAGGCGCGGGCGGGCGCCGTTTGTGCCCACCATCATGGCGCGGGCGCGCGAGCCCTCCAGCACCACGGGAATGCGGCTGTTCATGTCCGTCACCAGCAGGATGCGGGCGGAACGCGCGCCGATCTCCGTCACCCGCCCCGCCAGGCCACGCTCATCCAGCGCCACCTGGCCCTTCTGCACCTGGAGGAAGGGGCCGGTCGCGATCAGCACCGCGCGTGCATAGGTGCCGCCCGCATCGGCCACGACCCGGGTGGTGCGAAACTGCGGCACAGGATCCGGCACGAAGGAGAGCTGCCGGCGCAAAAGCGCATTCTCGGCCTCAAGCGCAAGGGCGGCGGCCTGCCAACGATGCAGCCGGTCATTCTCTTCCCGAAGCCGGGCCGTCTCCTGGCGGAGGTTCAGCAAGTGCTGCGTATCAGACACGATCTGGCGCACCGCCCCGACCGGCTGGGCCACCACGGCGTAGATAGGTGCGAGCAGATCGGCCAGGGCCATACGCCCCCGCTCGACCAGCAGCGTGTCGGCCCTCCCCAGCAGCATTGTGCCAAAGGCGGCGGCGACGAGTACAGGGATGGAGAGCCGCGCCAGGGCCTGGCGGAGCGGGACGCTGAGACGAATCATGTCGATCTCCCCTTCCCGCCCCCCGGCACCTCAACCAATCCGGGATATTCGGCTCACAAAACACTGACCAGAAAATGAATTTGAGAACATGTAAGTGCGCTCTGAGTCGCAGCGACGCTAATCGATACTAGGCTAGTACATCGAGGACAGGACGTGGCGAAGCCGCTTGATTTCCTCAAGGGCCCGACCTGTGCCAAGCGCGACACAGGAGAGGGCCTCCTCCGCCACGCTGACCGGCAGGCCGGTCGCTTCGCGCAGCACCTCGTCCAGACCATGCAACAACGCACCACCGCCGGTAAGGACAATGCCCTTGTCCACAATATCCGCGGCGAGCTCGGGCGGGGTGTTCTCAAGCGCCACCTTCACCGCCTCGACGATCTGGGAGACGGGCTCGGCGAGGCTCTCCGAGATCTGGCGCTGGGAAACATAGACCTCGCGCGGGACGCCGTTCATCAGGTCGCGGCCCTTCACCTCGGTGATGGGTCCTTCCTCGCCACCCTCGGGCTGGGCGGCGGCGCCGATTTCCATCTTGATGCGCTCGGCCGTGCTCTCGCCGATCAGCAGGTTAAACTGGCGGCGGATATAGGAGATGATGGCTTCGTCCATCTTGTCCCCGCCGACGCGGACACTGCGGGCATAGACGATGCCGCCCAGCGAGATCACGGCCACCTCGGTCGTGCCGCCGCCGATATCGACGATCATGGAGCCGGAAGGCTCGGTCACCGGCAGGCCGGCGCCGATCGCGGCCGCCATGGGCTCCTCGATCAGCAGGACCTTCCGGGCGCCGGCCGATTCGGCGCTCTCCTGGATGGCGCGGCGCTCCACGGCGGTGGAGCCGGAGGGAACGCAGACGATGATCATCGGCGAGGCGAAGCTCCGCCGGTTATGCACCTTGCGGATGAAGTGCTTGATCATCTCCTCCGCCACCTCGAAATCGGCGATCACGCCGTCCCGCAGGGGGCGGATGGCGGCGATGTTTCCGGGGGTGCGGCCGAGCATCATCTTCGCTTCCTCCCCCACCGCCAGCACCTGCTTGCGGCCGCGGATATCGGCGATGGCCACGACCGACGGCTCGTTCAGGACGATCCCCCGGCCCTTCACGTAGACCAGGGTGTTCGCCGTGCCGAGGTCGATGGCCATGTCGGCGGAGAGGAAGCCGAACAGGCGGGAGAACATGCGAATCAGACCTCGGAATGGCGTGGGAGGGCCGGCGGGCCGGGCGAGCGGTGACTAGCGGCAAGGACCGGGCCGCTCAAGCTGTAAACGTGGCGCGGCCGGGAAGATGCCGTTTCGGCAACCGGACGCCCCGGGAGGCGTTCGATCGGACAGAGTTTAACAACATAGGATAGCCCCCATGCGGAAGACCAGCCTCGCCCTTCTCGCCGCCGCCAGCCTCGGCCTCGGCGCTTGCGGCTACAGCACCGGTGACCGTGCGGTGTCGGGCGGACTGCTCGGCGCGGGTGCGGGCGCTGGCATCGCGGCCATCACGGGCGGTAGTGCCGGCACTGGCGCCCTGATCGGCGGCGCGGCCGGTGCGGCCGGTGGCGCGCTGACCAGCGGCAACGACGTCAATCTCGGCCGCCCCGCCTGGCGCTGAGCCTCAATCAGATCGGATCAAGGAAGGGCGCCCCTCCGGGGGCGCCCTTTTCGTTTGGCATCAGCCGACATAGCGGGCTGAGGTGACGGACGGTCGAGCCTTTTGCGCGGCTGCCCCCGCATCAGGCCGCCGGCGCGGCCATCTCCGCCGGCGCGGTGCGCTCCCGCTTCACCAGGAGCTTGTTCAGCGCATTCACATAGGCACGTGCGGAGGCGACGATCGTGTCGGTATCCGCCCCCTGCCCGTCCACCAGCTTGCCCTTCTCCTCGAAGCGCACGGTGACGCGCGCCTGGGCATCGGTGCCGCCCGTGACGGACTGCACGGCATAGAGCTTCAGCGCCACCTCATGCGGGAAGACGGCACGGATGGCGTTGAAGGTAGCGTCCACGGCGCCATCACCGACCGCCATGCCCTCGCGCGCCTCGCCATCGATCTCTAGGGTCAGCGTTGCCATGGGGCGGGTGTGCAGGCCCGACGTGACGGTCAGCGCCGTCAGCTTCACCCGGTCGTTCTGGCGGACCACCTCGTCATCCACCAGCGCCATCACGTCCTCGTCGTAGACGACCTTCTTGCGGTCGGCGAGGTCCTTGAAGCGGCGGAAGGCATCGTTCAGGGCGTTGTCGCCCAGCTCGTAGCCCAGGACCTTCAGCTTGTCGCGGAAGGCGGCACGGCCGGAATGCTTGCCCAGCACCAGGGAATTCGTGGTCCAGCCCACGCTCTCCGGTGTCATGATCTCGTAGGTGGACGCGTCCTTCAGCACGCCGTCCTGGTGGATGCCGGACTCATGCGCGAAGGCATTGCGGCCAACGATCGCCTTGTTCGGCTGCACATCGAAGCCGGTGATGGTCGCCAGCAGGCGCGAGGTCTTCAGGATGTTCGGCGTGACAATCCCGGTCTTGCGAGCGATGGCATTGCCACGCGTGCGCAGCGCCATTGCCACCTCCTCCAGGGAGGCATTGCCGGCACGCTCGCCGATGCCGTTGATGGTGCATTCCACCTGGCGGGCGCCGGCCTGGATGGCAGCCAGGGTGTTGGCGACAGCCAGGCCCAGGTCATCATGGTTGTGGGTGGAGAAGATCACCCCATCCGCACCTGGCACGCGCTCCCGCAGCATGGCAAAGATGCGGGTCATGTCCTCCGGCAAGGCATAGCCGACCGTGTCGGGCACGTTGATGGTGGTGGCTCCGGCCTTGATCGCGGCCTCGACGCAGCGGCACAGGAAGTCCGGATCGGTGCGGCTGCCATCCTCGGCGGACCACTCCACGTCGTCCGTGTGCTGGCGCGCAAGCGTGACACTGCGGACCACGGCGGCCAGCACATCTTCGTTCGACATGCGCAGCTTCACGCGCATGTGCAGCTCGCTGGTCGAGATGAAGGTGTGTATGCGGCCACGCGCCGCGGGCTTGATGGCCTCGGCCGCGCGGATGATGTCGGCGTCCGCCGAGCGCGACAGGCCGCAAATCACCGGGCCGCCCTTGGCGAAGCGCTGCGCGATGGAGCGGACGCTCTCGAAGTCGCCGGGGCTGGCAATGGGGAAGCCGGCCTCCAGCACATCGGCGCCCAGCTCTGCCAGGCTTTCCGCCATGCGCAGCTTCTCCTCCAGGTTCATGGAGAAGCCGGGCGATTGCTCGCCGTCTCGCAGCGTGGTGTCGAAGATGATGACGCGGTCGTCCGCGATCTTGCCGAAGCTGGGGTGGTTGCTGGCCATCTGAGCCGTCCTTCATGTGCCGTGTGGTGACATGCGGGCACGTTGCCCGGGGAACCCCCTGAGCGATGCGGGCCGGTCAGCCGCGCGTCACGCCCAGGGGCGGCGAAGTCGAAGGAGAAGAAGGGCGAGAGCCGGACGCGGAGCAACGACGGCCAGAAGGCCGGTGCGGAGAGGCGCGAAACGGGCGGTGATCGCCTGCATGGATGGAAAGCTAGGTCAGTGAGCGCAATGAGGCAAGCACTGATCGCCCAGGGATGGGCGCCGCCGGGCCAGGCGACCCGGCGGCGGTCCTCTCAGGCGATCAGTTCTTCGCCTTGTCGACCAGCTGGTTCTTCTTGATCCAGGGCATCATCTCGCGCAGGCGCTCGCCCACCTGCTCGATCGGGTGCTCGGCCAGGCGGCGGCGAGTGGCCTTGAAGCTGGCCTGGTTCACCTTGTTCTCCAGCATCCAGTCGCGCGCGAACTTGCCGGACTGGATGTCATCCAGCACACGCTTCATCTCGGCCTTCGTCTCGGCGGTCACGATGCGCGGGCCGGTAACGTACTCGCCATACTCGGCCGTGTTGGAGATGGAATAGTTCATGTTGGCGATGCCGCCCTCATAGATGAGGTCGACGATCAGCTTCACCTCGTGCAGGCACTCGAAATAGGCCATCTCCGGGGCGTAGCCGGCCTCGGTCAGCGTCTCGAAGCCCGCCTTGATCAGCTCCACCAGACCACCGCAAAGCACGGCCTGCTCGCCGAACAGGTCGGTCTCGCACTCTTCCTTGAAGGTCGTCTCGATCACGCCCGAGCGGCCGCCACCGATGGCCGAGGCGTAGGAAAGCGCGATCTCCAGCGCGTTGCCGCTCGGGTTCTGGTTCACGGCCACGAGGCAGGGCACGCCGCCGCCCTTCTGGTACTCGCCGCGCACCGTGTGGCCGGGGCCCTTCGGCGCGATCATGAACACGTCGATGTCCGGGCGCGGGTCGAGCAGGTTGAAGTGGACGTTCAGGCCATGCGCGAAGGCCAGGGCCGCGCCCTCCTTCATGTTGGCGTGCAGGTGCTCGCGATACAGGTCGCCCTGGCCCTCATCCGGGGTCAGCACCATCACCACATCGGCCCATTTCGCCGCATCGGCGGGGGACATGACCTTGAAGCCCGCGGCCTCGGCCTTCTTCGCGGAAGCACCCGGGCGCAGGCCGATCACGACATCCTTCACGCCGGAATCGCGCATGTTCATGGCATGGGCATGGCCCTGGCTGCCGAACCCGATGACCGCGACCTTCTTGGCCTTGATCAGGTTCACGTCCGCGTCGCGGTCATAGTAAACGCGCATCTACTTTCCCCCTTGGGTCGAACTTGCAGTCTCGTCAGGCCGCCAGGCTACGCGGCCCGCGCGCGATGGCGACGGCGCCCGTGCGAGACACCTCCGCCAGTCCCAGCGG
>DATCMG010000255.1:0-2348 GCA_036563555.1 Roseomonas sp.
ACCGCCGCCGTTTCCTGCTGATCACCCAGTTCTGGATCTTCGGCACGGCCCTCCTGCTCTGTGGGCTCACGGCAGCGGGGCTGCTCGGGGCCTGGGGCTTGCTCGCCCTCACCTTTTGCATCGGCATCGGCGCCGCCGCGAACTTCCCCGCCTTCGGCGCCACCACGCCCGAGCTGGTGGTGCGGGAGGACCTGGTGCAGGCCATCGTCCTGAACGCCATGGGCTTCAACCTGGCCCGTGCCATCGGCCCGGCGCTGGGCGGCGTCGTCCTCGGCTGGGCCGGGGCGGAGGTCGCCTTCGGTCTCAACGCCGCCTGCTTCCTCGTCCTCATCACCGCCCTCTTCCTCTGGAAGCGCGTGCCCGAGGCCGACACCACTCCGCGCGAGAGCCTGATCGATGCCATGGGCAGCGGCGTGCGCTACGTTCTCGCCAGCCCGGTGATGCGGGGCGTCATCATCCGCTCTACCCTCTCCTTCTTCGCGGGCTCGGCGGTCTGGGGGCTGCTGCCGCTGATCGTGCGCTTCCGCCTCGGCCTTGGCCCGTCGGCCTTCGGGCTGATGCTGGCGGCCATGGGCATTGGAGCCGTCACGGCCAGCTTCTGGCTGCCGGCCCTGCGGAACCGCATTTCCCGCTCCAACATGGTGGTCGCCTGCTCGGTCGGGATGGGACTGTCCATTATCCTGCTCGGCCTGTCCCGCCATTGGCTGCCGGCCGGGGTTGCCATGCTTCTCTACGGCGCCTCCTGGCTGGGGATGACCTCCACCCTCAGCGCCGCCTCCCAGCTCGCGGCCCGGCCCTGGGTGCGCGCCCGCGCCATCGGCATCTTTCAGGTGGCCACCTTCGGCGCCATGGCGCTGGGCTCGACCCTGGCCGGCGTGGGCGGCGCACTGGTCGGTGTGCCGCACACCCTCGTCGCCTTCGGCATCGCGAGCATCGTCCTGGCCATCATCGTCCGCCACCTGCCCATCGAGGCTGCCCCGGCCGCCGCCAGCGACGCGCGGCTGGCCGAGCCGGTGCCCGACGCGCCCGACCCCGATCTTCTCCCCGCCCTGCGAACGGATGATGCGCGGCTGCTGGAAACCGTCCGCTACGCCGTCCCGGCGGCCTCGCGCGAGGCATTCCTTGCCGCCATGGCGGAGGTGCGCGGCGTGCGGCTGCGCGCGGGCGCCATCGTCTGGCGCCTCTATGAGGATGTCGCGCATCCCGAACGCTATGTGGAGCTCTGGGCCGTCCGCTCCTGGTCCGACCACCTGCGCGAGCAGTCCCGCCTGAGTGAGCATGACCACACCATCCTCGCCACCGCCGCCGCCTTCCAGCAGGAAGGCACGGCGCCGGAGGCGGAGCGCTTCGTCCAACTGCCCTTCTGAGACGAGGGCGGCCAATCCCGGCCGCCCCCGCCGCCCGGCTCAGGTCAGCGCCGGCGCGATCCGCACGGAGAGGTCGGGCAGTCCCTCGATCTTGCAGAGGATAACGTCACCCGGCACCACGGGCCCGACATTCTCCGGCGTGCCGGAATAGATGATGTCCCCCGCCTTCAGCTCGAAGGCCTCGGAAAGCTTGGAGATCTGCTCCGCCACGCTCCAGATCATCTGCGACAGGTCGGCGTTCTGCTTCACCTGCCCGTTCACCTGAAGCGAGATGGCGCCCTTGGTGAAGGGCCCGGTCCGCTCGGCCGGATGGATCGGCCCGATCGGCGCGGACATGTCGAAGCTCTTCCCGATCTCCCAGGGCTTCTTCTGGTCGCCAATGCCGCGCTGCAGGTCGCGCCGGGTCATGTCGAGGCCGACGGCATAGCCATAGACATGCTCCAGCGCCCGCTCCGCCGGGATGTTCCGCCCGCCGGACTTCAGCGCCGCGACCAGCTCCACCTCATAATGGTAGTTCCGGGTCATCGAGGGATAGGGATGATCCGCGACCGTCCCCGGCGCCACGAACTGGATGGCGTCCGTGGGCTTCTGGAAGAAGAAGGGCGGCTCCCGCGTCGGGTCCGATCCCATCTCACGCGCATGGGCGGCGTAGTTGCGGCCGATGCAGTAGATCCGGCGCACCGGAAAGGCGGCATCCGCGCCCACCACCGGAACGGAGATCTGCGGCAGGGCAAAGAGGGTGCGCGGCCCGGCGGCCACCTGCGCGGCGGCGGGACCGGCGGGCCCGATCAATCCGGCCGCGCCCAATGGCAGGGCGGCGCCGAGCATCCTGCGACGATTGGTTGTCATTCCACGTTTCCTTGCTTTTCCTGGGCCGCCCCGTCGCCCCGGAAACGGCCCCGCAGCCTAGCACGCCCTCCCCGCCCGTTCACCGCGCGTCCGGTCACACCCAGCGGAACGGGGCGGGAAGCGCTTCCGCCC
>DATCMG010000274.1:0-2131 GCA_036563555.1 Roseomonas sp.
GCGAGGGAAAGCGCCTTGAGCGCCAGCACCAGGCGCACCACGGGGCGGGGCAGGGGATCGCCTACGCCCGAGGCGTGGCTCCGCACGAGGTTGAGTTGCAGCTGCACCAGCGCATCCGGCGCGATCCGCGTGCCCGCCAGCTTCCCGAAGCCAGTGTTCACGCCATACATCACCTCGCCCGCGTCCAGCCGCGCGGCAAGCGCCGAATGACTCGCCCGCACCGCCTTGCGCCAGCCCTCGTCGAGACGAAGGGGTTCACCCTCCATCACCGCCCGAAGCGCGGCGAGCGTCGCCCCGCCCGGCGCGATCACGAGTTCACCATGGGCAGGTCGAGGCCCATCGTCCGGGCACACTCCTTCGCGATGTCATAACCTGCATCGGCATGGCGCATCACGCCGGTGGCGGGATCGTTCCACAGCACCCGTCTCAGCCGTCGCGCGGCATCCGGCGTGCCGTCAGCCACGATCACCATGCCCGCATGCTGCGAATACCCCATGCCCACGCCCCCGCCATGATGCAACGACACCCAGGTTGCGCCGGAGGCCGTGTTCAGCAGCGCATTCAGCAGCGGCCAGTCGGACACGGCGTCGGACCCATCCATCATCGCCTCAGTTTCGCGGTTCGGCGAGGCGACGGAGCCGGAATCGAGATGATCCCGCCCGATCACGACCGGCGCCGAGAGTTCTCCCTTCGCGACCATCTCGTTGAAGGCCAGCCCCAGCCGGTGGCGCTGCCCCAGCCCCACCCAGCAGATGCGCGCCGGCAGGCCCTGGAAGGCGATGCGCGCCTGCGCCATGTCGAGCCAGCGATGCAGATGCGGGTCGTCCGGGATCACCTCGCGCACCTTGGCGTCGGTCCTGCGGATATCCTCGGGGTCGCCGCTCAGCGCGGCCCAGCGGAAGGGGCCGATGCCCTTGCAGAAGAGCGGCCGGATATAGGCGGGCACGAAGCCCGGGAAGCCGAAGGCGTCCTGCAGGCCCTCATCCCTGGCCATCTGGCGGATGTTGTTGCCGTAATCCATGACCACGGCGCCCATGCGCTTCAGGTCCAGCATGGCCTGCACATGCGCGACCATGCTGCGCTTCGCGGCGGCGGCCACGGCCTTGGGATCGCTCTCCCGCTTCGCGTGCCACTCCTCCAGCGTCCAGCCGGCGGGCAGGTAGCCGTTGGAGGGATCATGCGCGCTGGTCTGGTCCGTCACGATGTCCGGCACCACGCCGCGCCGCACCAGCTCCGGGAAGACCTCCGCCGCATTGCCCAGCAGGCCAACGCTGACCGCCCGCTTCTCGATGCAGGCCGTGCCGATCATCGCCAACGCCTTGTCGAGATCGTCGGTCCAGTGGTCGAGATACCGCGTCTCCAGCCGTTTCTGGATGCGGCTCGGCTGGCATTCCACTGCCAGCACCGAAGCGCCCGCGAAGACACCCGCCAGGGGCTGCGCCCCGCCCATCCCGCCGAGCCCGCCCGTCAGGATCCAGCGCCCGGTCAGGTCGCCGTTGAAATGCTGCCGCCCGGCCTCGGCGAAGGTTTCGTAAGTGCCCTGCACGATCCCCTGCGACCCGATATAGATCCAGGATCCCGCAGTCATCTGCCCGTACATCATCAGCCCCGCGCGATCGAGCGCGTTGAACTGCTCCCAATTCGCCCAGGCCGGGACGAGGTTGGAATTGGCAATCAGAACCCGCGGCGCGTCCGCATGCGTCTCGAACACGCCTACCGGCTTGCCGGACTGGACCAGCAGCGTCTGCGTGTCATCCAGCCGCCGAAGCACGTCGCAGATCTTCTCATAGCTGCGCCAATCCCGCGCCGCGCGCCCGATGCCGCCATAGACGACGAGCGCGCCGGGATCCTCCGCCACCTCGTCATCAAGGTTGTTCATCAGCATGCGCAGCGGCGCCTCGGTCACCCAATGGCGCGCGGAGAGCTGGCTGCCACGGGCCGCGCGGATCGCGGGGGCGTTGCGGAGGCGGGGATTGTCGCTCATCGAATCCACGGGGGCATCCTCAGAAGCTGTAATGCCCGCCCGGCCCGTCCTGCATCCGGTAACGGCCGGAGAGCTCGAAGCGGCTGGCGGGCTGGGTCAGGCGGGAAAAGGTCGTGGCCTCGCCACGGCGGAAGGTGCGGCGGCGGA
>DATCMG010000279.1:0-3130 GCA_036563555.1 Roseomonas sp.
CTGCAGGCGAGTCCACTCGCCCTGCGCGGCCTCCTCGGAGGCCACGGCGCCAAGCTGGACGATGAAGCGCCCACCCCGGACGGGGGTATTGGCGGGCATGGGAGGTGGGGTGATGGGCGGGACAGCCGCCGCCGCGGATGCGGTGGCCTCGACCTGCTGCTGCTGGGCCTGCTGCTGGACATCCGGCGGGTTGGCGGTGCCCTGTGCCGGAGGCTGCGCGCCAAGGCTCGGATTGGCCATGGGCGGGCGGGCCGGCACCGCATCGGGCTGCACCGCAGGCAGAGCGGCGGGAGGAGCTGGCACGGGGGCCGGCGCCTGCTGCGCGCGGGCAGCCGCCTGGCGCAGCGCGGCCACGTCGGGCCGTTCGGCCTCGGGCGTCAGCCGAGCCTGGCCGGCGGCCACGCCACCAGGATTCCGGCGCGCGCTCTCGAAGATCCGCTCATCCTGGTTCGCCACGCGCATCCCACCGGGATCCTCGGGCTTTACGCGGATCGGGCGTGCATCGGCCTCGATCGTCGGCACGCTGCGGTTCACCGCGCGCGAGATGCCCCAGACCACGCCGCCGCCAATGGCGGCCGCGCCCAGCACGACCCCCGAGATGGCCAGCATGCGCCAGGGCACCTGGAAGCCCGCCCGTTGCGGACGGACCCGATAGCTCGGAACTGAAAAATCGTTCACCGCATCTCCTCGACGGGCGTCACCCCCATAACCGCGAGACCCGAGCGGATAACCGTGGCCGTGGCCGCGACAAGGGCAAGCCTCGCACGCGTGGCCTCCGGTTCCCCATCCCGGATGAAACGCAACGTGGCGTCCTCGCGCCCCCGGTTCCAAAGTAGATGAAAGTCGGCCGCCAAGTCATGGAGAAAGAACGCGATCCGGTGCGGTTCCCGCGCCAGGGCGGCGGCCTCCACCGTCCGGGGCCAGGCGGTCAGGCGGCGGATCAGCGCCATTTCGCTCAGATCGGACAGGGTGCCGAGCGGGGCATCCGCCAGATCGCCCGGCGCCTGGTCCCCCGCCTGGCGCAACACGCTGCGGCAGCGCGCATGGGCATATTGCACGTAAAATACAGGGTTGTCGCGCGACTGCTGCACGACCGCGTCCAGGTCGAACTCCATCTGCGCGTCGGCCTTGCGCGTCAGCATGGTGAAGCGCACCGCATCGCGCCCGACCTCGTCGATCAGGTCGCGCAGCGTGACATAGGTGCCCGCGCGCTTGGACATCCGCACGGGCTGCCCGCCCTTCACCACCTTCACGATCTGCGCCAGCACCACATCCAGCGGCACGGGGCGGTCGGCGGACAGCGCGGCGACCGCCGCCTTCATGCGGGGGACATAGCCGCCATGGTCGGCGCCCCAGACCTGCACCAGCTCCTCGAAGCCGCGCGCGATCTTGTCGGCATGGTTACCGATATCGTTCGCGAAATAGGTGTTCGTTCCGTCGCTCTTGCGCAGCGGGCGGTCCACGTCGTCGCCGAACTCAGTGGAGCGGAACAGGGTCTGCTCGCGCGGTTCCCAATCATCCGGCAGCTTGCCCTTGGGCGGTTCCAGCACGCCCTCATAGACCAGGCCGCGCGCGGCCAGATCGGCGATGGCCGAATCCGCCGCGCCGCTCCTCACCAGCGCCGCCTCGCTGATGAACACGTCGTGCCGAACGCCGAGTGCCGCGAGGTCCTCGCGGATCTCGGCCATCATCGCGTCCACCGTGAACTCGCGCACCGCGTCGAGCCAGAGCGATGCCTCGGCGGGCCTGGCGCCCGGCGCCAGCGTGTCACCAAACTTCGCCTTCAGCGCCTCCCCGACAGGGATCAGGTACTCGCCGCGATATTGCAGCCCGCCGGGGATGGCGGCCGCGTATTCCTCCTCGGTCAGCGCCGTGCGGAGGGCCTGGAGGTAGCGCCAATAGGCCGCCCAGGCGAGGGCCTGCACCTGCGCCCCGGCATCGTTGATGTAATACTCCTTCGTCACCGCCCAGCCTGCCTTGGTCAGCAGGTTGGCCAGGGCATCGCCCACCACCGCGCCGCGGCAATGGCCGACATGCATCGGACCCGTCGGGTTGGCCGAGACATATTCCACATTGACCTTCCGGCCGCCGCCCGTGGTGCCGTCGCCATAAGTCTCACCGGCGCGCAGGACGACCGGAAGCTGCGCGCGGAGCAGCGACTCCTCCAGCCGCAGATTCACGAAGCCCGGCCCGGCGGGCGCCGCGCTCGCGATGCCCTCCCGCCCGGCGAGGCGCGCGGAAAGCTCCTGCGCCACCTTCTGCGGCGGCTGGCGCGCGGGCTTGGCCACCACCAGCGCGGCATTCGTCGCCATGTCGCCATGGCTGGGATCGCGCGGCGGCTCCACCAGCACGCGGGCCAGCAATTCCTCCGGCAGTTCCGGCAGCAGGGCGCGGAGCTCGGCCACGACCGCGTCGCGGACCGTGCGGAAAATGTCGTTACTTGTCGGGGGGGTCATGTCGTGATCAGCCGGGAATGTTGGGGTCCGTCAGGCGACGGTGCTCTTCGAGCGCGAATTTGTCGGTCATGCCGGCCAGCCAGTCGCAGACAGCGCGGGCGGCGGAGGGCGAACCCGCCTCCCCCGCGCGCGCGGCCCAGACGGGCGGAAGCATATCGGGCTGCCCATGCAGCAGCGCGAACATCACCTGCAGCGCGCGCTTGGATTTCAGCGCCGTGCGGTTGACGCGCCAGTGCCGGTACATGCGGCCGAACAGGAAGTCGCGCGTCTCCTGGTTCAGCGCGCGCATGGGGTCCGAGAAGAAGACGACGGGCTGCGGCGCGTTCCGGATGTCGCCCACATCCTTCGGGCGCAGCGCGGCGATGCGGCGGCGCGTCTCCTGGATGACGTCGTTGATCATCAGGTTGATCACGCGGCGGATGACCTCGCCGGCCACGCGATCGGACGGGGCATCGGCCGGGATCGCGGCCATGGCCTGGTCGCGCGCCATCGCGACCAGCGGCAGGCTGCAGGCCTCCTCCAGCGTGAAGAGGCCGGCGCGGAGGCCGTCATCCAGGTCGTGGTTGTTGTAGGCGATGTCATCCGCAATGGCCGCCGCCTGCGCCTCGGCGCTGGCGTGGCAGTGCAGCTCCAGGTCGTGGCGGGCGGAGTACTCGGCAATATAGGGCGGCGGA
>DATCMG010000301.1:0-10387 GCA_036563555.1 Roseomonas sp.
TCTCCCCCGGCGCCGCAGTCGTGAGAGAGGGGCATCCCATGGCGTCCGCCGCCGAGCAACTCGCGGCCAATCTCAACCTCGGCGTGCTCTCCCGCGCGACCGAGCTGAAGAAGCGGCTCTGGTTCACCCTTGGTGCGCTGATCGTGTACCGCCTGGGCACTTATATCCCCGTGCCTGGCGTCGATGCCGCCGTGATGGCCGAAATCCTG
Organism: Roseomonas sp.; assembly: GCA_036563555.1. Taxonomy (GTDB): domain Bacteria; phylum Pseudomonadota; class Alphaproteobacteria; order Acetobacterales; family Acetobacteraceae; genus Roseomonas. Next base: position 210 of record DATCMG010000301.1, read on the forward strand.
TCCCAGCATGGCGGCGGCATTCTCGGCATGTTCGACATGTTCACGGGCGGCGCACTCGGTCGCATGACCGTCTTCGCCCTGAACATCATGCCCTACATCTCCGCCTCCATCATCGTGCAGCTGATGTCGGCGGCTATCCCGTCCTGGGAAGCCCTCAAGAAAGAGGGTGAGTCGGGCCGGAAGAAGCTGAACCAGTACACCCGCTACTTGACGGTCCTGATTGCCTTCTTCCAGGCCTATGGCATTGCCGTGGGGCTGGAGGGGATGCGTGGGAACTTCGGCGCCGCTGTGCTCGACCCCGGCCTGTTCTTTCGGGCATCCTGCGTCACCACGCTGGTGGGCGGGACGATGTTCCTGATGTGGCTGGGCGAGCAGATCACCGCCCGCGGCGTCGGCAATGGCATCTCCCTCATCATTTTCGCCGGCATCGTGGCGAACCTGCCGCACGCCTTGGTCTCCACCCTGGAGCTGGGCCGGACGGGGGCGCTCTCGGCCTTCTTCATCATCTTCTTCCTGCTCATGGCCCTGGCGGTGATTGCCTTCGTCGTTTTCATCGAGAGGGCGCAGCGGAAGATCCCGGTCCAGTATCCCAAGCGCCAGGTCGGCAATCGCATGTTCGGCGGGGATTCGACCCATCTGCCGCTGAAGCTGAATACCGCCGGCGTGATCCCGCCGATCTTTGCCTCATCGCTGTTGTTGCTGCCGGCCACCTTCTCCGGCTTCGCGACCAGCCAGGGCGAGGACACCTGGATAACCCGCGCTGCGGCCATGCTGGCCCATGGGCAGCCGCTCTACATGGGCCTTTACGTGGCCCTGATCATCTTCTTCGCCTTCTTCTACACGGCCGTGGTCTTCAACCCGCAGGAGACGGCGGACAATCTGAAGAAGTATGGCGGCTTTGTCCCCGGCATCCGCCCGGGCGCGGCGACGGCGGAGTATTTCGACCGCGTTCTGACCAGGCTGACCCTGGTAGGCGCCATTTATCTCTGCATCGTCTGCCTGATCCCGGAATTCCTGATCAGCCAGTATGGTGTGCCCTTCTATTTCGGCGGCACCAGCCTGCTCATCATCGTCTCCGTGACCATGGACACGGTGGCCCAGGTGCAGTCCCATCTCTTCGCGCACCAATACGAGGGCCTGATTCGCAAGGCCCGTGTCGGCGGTCGGGGCCCCGGCCCCGCGCCCGTTACCCCGCGCGGAGGGAGCCCCCGTCGATGAACCTGATTCTTCTTGGCCCCCCGGGGGCGGGGAAGGGAACCCAGGCAAAGATGCTGCAGGATCGCCACGGAATTGCCCAGATCTCGACCGGCGACATGTTGCGGGCCGAGGTGAAGTCTGGCTCCGAGATCGGCAACGAGGCCAAGGCGATTATGGAACGCGGCGAGCTGGTGCCGGACGCCATCATCACCGCCATGCTGGCGCTGCGGGTGCAAAAGCCTGATTGCGCCCGGGGTTTCATCCTGGATGGCTTCCCCCGCACCGTGCCCCAGGCCGAGGCGCTGGACGTGATGCTCGGGGAAATGGGCCTCGCCCTGAACCACGTCATCGAGCTGAAGGTGGATGACGCCGCCCTGGTCGATCGCATCGCCGGGCGCTTCACCTGCTCCTCCTGCGGAACCGGCTATCACGACCGGTTCAAGCCGACCCAGATGGCCGGCGTCTGCGATGTTTGCGGCAGCCACGACTTCACGCGCCGCGCCGATGACAAGGCCGAGACGGTGGCTGCCCGCCTCGATGCCTATCACCGCCAGACCGCCCCGCTGCTCCCGCATTACGCCGCCCAGGGAAAGCTGAAGCATGTGGACGGGATGGCCGACATGGCCACCGTCTCCAACCAGATCGAGGCCATCCTTGATGGGGCTTGACTCTCACCGGTCAGGCCCGTAAATCGCCCACCTTCGCGGCGGGGTTACACCCGGCCGCATTTCCGCTTGCACGGACGCTTTCGCGTCTTGAGTCGCATTGGTTCCGCCCGCAGGGCGGGGCCAGGATCACCTCGCCGGACGGCTCCACCGACCGGCCCGAACGGAGCGTAGGCTCCAGGAGAGCAACGTGGCGCGCATCGCCGGCGTGAACATCCCCGACAACAAGCGCGTGCACATCTCGCTGCGCTACATCTTTGGCATCGGCCCCAAGAACGCGGCCGACATCTGCGAGAAGCTCGGCATCCCTGAGGAGCGCCGGGTGAACCAGCTCTCCGAGGATGAGCTGCTCCGCCTGCGCGAGACGCTGGACCGCGACTACCGCGTGGAGGGTGACCTCCGCCGTGAAGTGGCGATGAACATCAAGCGGCTGATGGACATGGCCTGCTACCGCGGCCTACGCCATCGCCGTGGCCTGCCGGTGCGCGGCCAGCGCACCCATACGAACGCGCGCACCCGCAAGGGCAAGGCCGTCGCGATCGCCGGCAAGAAGAAGGTGACGAAGTAAGATGGCGCGTCAGCCGAACGCGGGCTCCCGCCCTCGCAAGAAGGAACGGAAGAACATCTCTTCCGGCGTGGCGCATGTCCTCGCCTCCTTCAACAATACGATCGTCACGATCACGGACAGCCAGGGCAACGCGATCGCCTGGTCCTCCTCCGGCTCCCAGGGCTTCAAGGGCAGCCGCAAGTCCACCCCCTACGCCGCGCAGGTCGCGGCGGAGGATGCGGGCAAGAAGGCGCGCGAGCACGGCATGGAGACGCTGGAGATCATGGTCTCCGGTCCCGGCTCGGGCCGCGAGAGCGCGCTTCGCGCCCTGCAGGCCGTCGGCTTCTACGTCACCGCGATCAAGGACGTGACGCCGATCCCGCACAATGGCTGCCGCCCCCGCAAGCGGCGCCGCGTCTAAGGGGGTAACACCACCATGAGTGGCGCGATGGATCGCAACTGGCGTTCCCTGATCAAGCCCGAGCGTCTGGACGTGGAGGGAGGTAACGACCCCTCCCGCACCGCGACCATCATTGCGGAGCCGCTGGAGCGCGGATTCGGCATGACGCTCGGCAACGCGCTGCGCCGTATCCTGCTGTCCTCCCTTCAGGGGGCGGCGGTGACAGCGGTGCAGATTGAGGGTGCGCTGCATGAATTCAGCAGCCTGCCCGGCGTGCGCGAGGACGTGACGGACATCGTCCTGAACATCAAGCGCCTGGCCATCCGTATGCAGGGCGAGGGCAGCAAGCGCCTCTCCCTCACCGCGACCGGCCCGGGCGAGGTGACGGCGGGCCAGATCCAGGTGACCGGCGATATCGAGATCGCCAACCCGGAACTGGTCATCTGCACGCTCGACGACGGCGCGCGGCTGAATGCCGAGCTGACCGTCGCCACCGGCAAGGGCTATGTCCCGGCCGCCGAGAACCGCCCCGAGGACGCGCCGATCGGCCTGATCCCCGTGGACGCCATCTACTCCCCGGTGCGCCGCGTGGCCTACCGCGTGGAGCCGACCCGCGTTGGCCAGCGCACGGACTACGACAAGCTGGTGCTCACGGTGGAGACGGATGGCACGGTCACGCCGGATGATGCCGTGGCGCTCGCCGCACGCATCCTGCAGGACCAGCTGCAGCTCTTCATCAACTTCGACGAGCCGCGCGAGGCGCGGGCCGCCGAGGTCGAGGACGACCTGCCGTTCAACCGCAACCTGCTCCGCAAGGTGGACGAGCTCGAGCTCTCCGTCCGCTCGGCGAACTGCCTGAAGAACGACAACATCGTCTATATCGGCGATCTCGTTCAGAAGTCCGAGCAGGAGATGCTGCGTACGCCGAATTTCGGCCGCAAGTCGCTGAACGAGATCAAGGAGGTCCTCACCTCCATGGGTCTGCAGCTCGGCATGAACGTCCCCGGCTGGCCGCCGGAGAACATCGAGGACCTGGCCCGCAAGGTCGACGAGCCCTTCTAAGCGGCCCGTAAGAGAGGACTAAAAAGATGCGTCACGGGGTCTCGGGCCGGAAGCTCGGCGTCACCTCCGCCCACCGGCTCTCCATGTTTCGCAACATGGCGACCAGCCTGCTCAAGCATGAGCAGATCACCACCACGCTGCCCAAGGCCAAGGAGCTGCGCCCCTATGTGGAGCGCATCATCACCCTGGGTAAGCGCGGCGACCTGCACGCCCGCCGTCAGGCGGCCGCGCAGATTCGCGACGCGGCGGTGGTCCGCAAGCTGTTCGACACGCTGGCGCCGCGCTACTCCGCGCGCAACGGCGGCTACACCCGCGTGCTCCGCGCCGGCATCCGCTACGGCGATGCCGCGCAGATGGCGGTGATCGAGCTGGTCGAGCGCGACGTCGCGGCAAAGGGCCTGGATAGCGGTCCGAAGCCCGAGGTGGCGGAGGAAGAGACGGCAGAGGCGTGAACACGCCTCTCCGGAAGCTTTGGCGAAGGGCGGGTGGGAAACCACTCGCCTTTCTGCTTTTCGCGCTCCTGCTGGCGGCCCCGGCGCGTGCCGAAGCGCCGCGCGATCCGTCGCCGCTCACGCTTGCCGGGCAGCCTGTGTCGGTTCTTGCTGCTCATCCCGACCTGTCCATCGGCTTCCGTTCCGTCACGCGTGGCCGGCAGACCTATATCCTGCGCCATCTGCGGGCCGCCAATCCCGGTGCCCTCAAAGTCGCGCAGGACCGGTTCATCTTCGGCTGGACGTGCGACGGAGCCGATTGCGCGCAGGACGGCCTTTTCCTCGGTTACGATAGCCGCACGGAGCGCTTCTATCTCCTGCTGCTGGACGAGGGCTCGGCCAGCCTCACCGTGCCCACCCGTGGGGCGCCTTGGCCCGGCCCGCTGGCCGAGGCCGTGCTTGCCGTGAAGCCGGATCTCCGTTCCTTCCACGCCGAGTGAGACGCGGGGCAACGCCCCGCCCTCCGCGCCGTTCCACCACCGGATCGGGAAAGGGCGCCGTCATGATGCGTTGGGCACTCGGCCTTGCCATTCTTTTCGCGCTGCTGGCCCTGTTGGCGCGCATCCTGCAGTTCGGCTTCTCGCTGGCCCTCCTGGTTGTAGCCGGGGTCGCGCTGATCGGCGCCCTCGTCACCGGCCTCGCCGGGCGGGCGGGGGGCCGGAGCAGCCCGCCCGACACCCGGACCTGAGCCGCTACTCCACCCGGATATTTGCCTCGCGCACCAGTGTCGCCATGGTGGTTCGCCCCTCCCTAACGAAGCGCGCGAACTCCTGCGGCGAGGAGCCGACCGGCACCGCGACGAGCTGATCCAGCCGTGCCTTCACCTCGGGGTCGGCCAGCGCCGCCGCCGTCGCCGAGTGGAGACGCTCTGCCACGGCCATGGGCGTTCCGGCCGGCGCGAAAAGCGCGCACCATTCGGCGATGGTCAGCCCCGGCACGCCCGCCTCGGCGAAGGTCGGCAATTCTGGGCGGGATGCGATCCGGGCCTCTGTCGCCACCGCCAGTAGCCGTGCCCGCCCGGAATCCGCGATCGGCCCGGCCGAGAGCGCAGTGATGAAGGCTCCGTCCAGCACCCCCGCCGCAAGATCACGGGCCGCGTCGGCGCCGCCGCGATAGGGGGCGTGCGTCAGCTCAATCCCGGCCAGCCGCTGGAACCGGGCCAATGCCAGGTGCCCCGCGGTGGCGTTCCCCTGCGTCCCGATATTCAACGCGCCCGGCCGGGCCTTTGCCTGGGCCACGAACTCCGAAACACTTCGCGCCGGGTTCTCCGCCTTCACGGCCAGCACCTGGGGGAAGGTCGTGGCCAGTGTCACGGGCAGAAAGGCCGTCGCGTAATCGAAGGAGAGCCCCCGTAGGAGGCTTGGATTCACGATATGGGAGGAGGCATCCCAAAGCAGGGTGTGCCCATCCGGCGCCGCTTGCGCCACCGCCGCACCACCATTGGAACCACTACCGCCGGTGCGGTTCTCCACCACCACATTCTGCCCGAGGCGATCGCCCAGGCGCGGCGCCAGCACCCTGGCCACGCTGTCCGCGGCACCACCGGCCGCGAAGGCGACGATCAGGCGGATCGGCCGGTTCGGCCAGGCCCCCTGTGCCCGCAGCACGCCCGGCACGGCCAACGCCCCGGCAACCCCGAGCAGCGCACGACGATGGAACATGGGACGATCTCCTCCCGCCTCGTTGCAGGGATGGAGGCCGCCCGCGCCACCTGCGTCAACCCCTGCGCTTGCGGCGCGACGCCCACGCGCGCTTCATGCGTCCCCCAATCCCGGAGCCCCTCATGCGCGTCACGGTCGTGCAGATGAATCCCGGCGCCGACAAGGCCGCCAACATCGCCCAGGCGAACCGCCTGGCGGAGGGCGCCATCGCGTCCGATCGCCCTGATATCGTCGCCTTCCCCGAAATCTGGACCTGCCTGGGCGGCGACCGCGCCACCAAAATGGCGGCAGCCGAGCTGCTGCCTGAGCCTGGGTCGAACGCACGCGGCGGCGAGGCCTATGAGGCCCTGCGCGCCATGGCGGTCTCCCATCGCATCCATGTCCATGGCGGCAGCATCGGCGAGCGCGTGGGCGACCGCCTCCGCAACACGAGCCTCCTCTTCGGCCCGGACGGGAAGGAGATTGCGCGCTACAGCAAGATCCACCTTTTCGACATCACCGCCCCCGACGGCACGGGATACCGGGAGAGCGCGACCTATGACGGCGGCAGCAGCATCGTGACCGCACGCGCCGGGGACACGCAATGCGGCCTCGCCATCTGCTACGATGTCCGCTTCCCCGAGCTGTTCCTCTCCCTCCGCCAGGCCGGCGCCGAGCTGATCTTCCTGCCCGCCGCCTTCACCCTGCAGACCGGCAAGGACCATTGGGAGGTGCTGATCCGCGCCCGTGCCATCGAAACCCAGTGCTGGTTCGCCGCTCCTGCCTGCTGGGGCCAGCACATGGAGCCCAAGGGCCCCCGCCAAACCTATGGCCACTCCCTCATCTGCGATCCCTGGGGCCATGTCGTCGCGAAATGCTCGGATGGCACCGGCTGGGCCACGGCGCGGATTGACCATGAAGTGACCGCCCGCGTGCGCGGCGACATGCCCGTGCTGGCGCACCGGCGCCTTCCCTTCGATGAGGACTCGGCCGGCCACATGCCGGCAGGTGCCCCGCGCAACCGCATCTCCGTATGACGGCGGCCCTCCTCGGCGGTGCGCCGGACCCGGATGCGCTCCGTGAACTACCGGACGACCTGTCCGGCCGCATCGCCTTCGTCGCGGCCGCGACGGAGGAGGCTGCGGCCGCCCATACGCGGCTCGTCGAGCTCTACGGGGATGCCCCCGTGGAGCAGGCCGCCGTCGTGGTCGCGCTCGGCGGCGATGGCGCGATGCTTGAGACGCAGCATCGTTTCCTCGGGCTGAACCTGCCGATCTACGGCATGAACCGCGGCAGTGTCGGCTTCCTGATGAACCCCTATCGTGAGGACGGGCTGGCCGAGCGCCTGAAATCCGCCCAGGCCGCCTCGCTCCAGCCCCTACGGATGCGCGCCACCGACGCGGCCGGTGCGGTGCATGAGGCCCTCGCGATCAACGAGGTTTCCCTACTGCGCGAAACCCGTCAGGCCGCCAAGATTCGCATCCTGGTGGACGGCAAGGAACGCATGGCCGAGCTGATCTGCGACGGCATCCTCGTCGCCACGCCCGCGGGCAGCACCGCCTACAACCTCTCCGCCCACGGCCCGATCATCCCGCTCGGCACGCATCTGCTGGCAATGACGCCCATCTCCGCCTTCCGCCCCCGGCGCTGGCGCGGCGCGCTGCTGCCGGGCAACGCCGCCGTCGCCTTCGAGATCCTGGAGGCGGCGAAGCGCCCCGTTGCCGCCGTGGCCGACTACACCGAGGTTCGCGACGTCCGCCGCGTCGAAATTTGCGAGGATCACCGCGTTCGCCTGACCATGCTCTTCGACCCGGACCACGGCCTGCCGGAGCGGATCCTGGCGGAGCAATTCACGGTCTGACTACGGCCGGGTGGTCTTTTCTCCGGCAGCGTCAGCCATGGCCGCTAACAGCGACATTCTCCTTCTCGACGTCAGCCCTACCAGTTGACGCTCCAGCCTGCTTATCGGATCCGCTAACTGCGGTTGAGTAACATGCTGGCTTAAATCAACCTGGAGTAGTAATAGGACAGGCTTGGTCCGACCTCGACAGAAGGAAGGCGGCCAGGGACAAGAGGCAAAGATGCACAATCACGTCGGGGTATCCCACAACCGAGAGGAGGCGGATTCCGCGGAGGAGGCCGTTCTGGGCGTGCGATACAGTTTTGCGGCGAAGTTTCTTCTCGTCAGTCTGTTTGCCACTCTTCTTTTAATCGGCCTAGCCTCCACGGTTCACCTGCTCAAGGAATGGGAGACGATCCACCAAGATCGCAAATGGCTCTATCTGGCATCCAATATTGCCAGCATGCTGTTCGTCTCCTTGGTCATCGCGACAACCTGCTTCCGCGGGAAAGCCGTTCGAAAAGCCTCCGGGATACAGCCCCGAATTTCGGCTTTCCTGGGCAGTTTTCTGAGTCTCTCGCTCATGTTCTTCCCAAAGCCGGAACTTCCTCAAGCGCTTACCGTCCTGGCACTCGTGATGATGATCGGTGGGACCTTACTTTCCTTTTGCGTCCTACTTTGGCTCGGCACGTCGTTCAGCATCATGGCCGAGGCTCGTCGCCTCGTGACGAATGGTCCCTATGCCGTGGTACGCCATCCTCTCTACGCCTGCGAGCAGATCGCCATCTTCGGCGCCTTGATCCTGCATTTGTCTCCCCTTGCAGTGGCAGTAATTGCTTTGCAATTTGCTCTGCAGTTTAAGCGGATGGCGAATGAAGAAAAGGTCTTGCGCCAAGCCTTTCCCGAATACGCTAAGTACGCAGCCGGGGTGCCTCGCCTCATCCCATTCCGGTTTCCAGCGTAGCTGCCTGCTTGCCGGACCTGAAATGTCCGAAGGCTTTCTGCCCTCAATGTTGCGCCGGCTGAAGCGGGACCAACTCGTCTACCTTCTTGCTGTCCTTTACTGGGCTTGGGTCTATGGAAACGCCCTGGCGATCGGGGCGGAGCAGCTTTTTGCTCCATATTCCTATCTCATGACGTTCCCTTTGCTGGCCCCGATCACGGCCATCATGGTGATCGTGTCCGCAGGAAAATTAGCGCCCCAGCGTCAGGTCTATGGGGAACTGGCTTCTACCTGGATGCTACAGGCCACCCTCATGCTTTTCATGGGAGCGCTGACATCCTTCAAAAACCTGATCCCGCTGCTAGGCCACTATGACTGGGATGTGGTGCTGGCGCGGATCGACTTGACCATTCATGGAGGCATCGATCCCTGGACTCTCTTCGCTGGTGTCTTGGAGCGGGACTGGCTTCTTCGCGCCCTCGAACTGGTTTACGGGCCACTCTGGCTAATGCTTCTGGGCCTCTTTCCCATGTACGTTGCTATTTTCGAAAAAGATTTGCGCAAGCGTTTCCAATTTATCGTGGGCTTTGTCTTCTGCTGGATCCTGCTTGGCACGTTGAGTGCTTTTTTATTTCGATCCGTCGGTCCAGCCTTCTATGAGTACGTTACTGGCGACGGGGAGCGCTTCGGCGTGCTTCGCATATTGCTCGAGAGGACAGGGGGGCATCCCTTTTCAGCCTTCGATATTCAAGGCTATCTCTGGGATCTTCATTCCAATGGAGTTGCCGGAACTGGCAGCGGCATTTCCGCTTTTCCGAGTCTTCATGTTTCGATGGCGACGCTGATTTTTACTTATGCTTGTAGGCACTCAACCTGGATGGCCGTTCTCGCAGGTGGTTTTGTTCTCATCATTCTGTGCGGTTCAGTCGTTCTCGGCTGGCATTATGCAGTCGATGGGTACGCATCAATCATCTGTACACCGCTAATCTGGCGCGGGCTTGGATTAGCGTTTGATGCTTATGGGCGCACCAGGGCAGAGCGACTGCCGCATGTTCTGCGGAGCGAGTTGGCCGTGGCGGTCAGTCCAGAAACCCCTCCAGCGCCGCGAGCACCTCATCCGGCGCCTCTTCCGCCAGATAATGCCCGCTGTTCACCGGCCCGCCCGTAATCGGCCCATCCGCATAGTCCCGCCACAAGGCGAGCGGCTGGTACCATTGGCCGATCTTCCCCTTCGCGCCCCACAGCACCAGGAGCGGGCAGCGCAGCCGCTGCCCCGCCGCGCGGGAGGCACGGTCGTGTTCCAGGTCGATTCCGGCCGCCGCGCGGTAATCCTCGCAGATCGACTCCACCGTGCCGTCCAGATGGAGCGCCGTCAGGTAATCGGCCCGGACCT
>DATCMG010000313.1:0-11112 GCA_036563555.1 Roseomonas sp.
GTGCCGCCCGGCACCGGCGCCCAGCGGCCATCCTGGCGGCGGATTTCCACCACGCTGGCGCCATGCGCCATCATCTCCGCCCGCATCTGCGCGGCCGAGATCCGAGGCCGCGCCTGGCGCGCAATGCCGAGCCCCGGGAACATCAGCTCCGCATTCGTGTATTCATGGTTCACGACGAGAAGCCCGTGTTCCCCCCCGGCGCCCCTGGGCAGGGGGAAGAAGTCGAGATAGTCGTTGTTGTAGCCGAATTGCAGCGCCTGCGCCTCGGCGGTCAGCCCAGCCGGATCGAAGGCCGGGGCGCCGGGCAGCACGGGATCGCCCCAGCGGATCAGGATCTGGATCTCATAGCCATCGGCCACCGCCTCCGCCGGGCCATTGGCCTGCGGCAGGCCGCGGAAACCGAGCGTGGAGGGCGAGGCCTGGGCCCGCACCGGTCCCGGCACGATGCCCGGCAGCGCGCCGGCGGCCGCGGCGCCAAACAAGCCCCGCAGCGCGGCCCGCCGGGCCATGCGCCGCCCGGCAATCGCCCCGATCGGATCGAACGGCGCGGGATTGCTGCCGATATCCTCCAGCGCCTGCTGCGTCAGTTCCGCCGCGTCACGATCACGCGCCGACATGGCATTCTCCCCAGCCGCGACGAAGGGGCTCATAGGGGCCGCGCAGTGAAGGCCGGATGGCGGGCCGATGACGTCTCGATGGCAAGGCCGGCCGCAGCCTCAGGTGGGTTCCGCCTTCACGATCGCCGGGGGCACATGGACTGAAATTTCGGGTAGCGGCCCCGTCCAGGCTTCCACCTGCACGAGGCAGGACTGCGCCGCGCAGCCCTGGCCAAGCGGGGAGGTGCCGACATCCTGCGTCAGCACATTCGGGTTGCCGTGCACGCAAAGGGGCCCCGCCTCGGTTTTCCGCGGGTCCCACCAGGCGCCGGTGGACATGGCGACGACGCCGGGCCGCAGATCCGCCGCCAGCACCACGCCGCCGAGGCAAGCCCCGCGATCATTGAACACCCGCACGATGTCGCCCGCCGCCAGCCCGCGGGCGGCGGCGTCGGCGGGGTTCATGCGGATCGGCTCGCGTCCCTGGATCTTGCTCGCCCGCGCGCCGCGGGCCGGATCGAGTTGCCCATGCAGCCGCGTTCTGGGCTGGTCGGAGAGGAGGTGCAGCGGGAAGCGCGAGGTGTCGCCGCCCAGCCATTCCACGGGCGCCTTCCACACGGCATGGCCCGGCACGCCCTTCTCGCCGAAGCCCGCGATCGTCTCCGAATACAGTTCCACCTTGCCCGAGGGCGTGGCGAGCGGCGCCGCCACGGGATCCCTCGCGAAATCCTCGAAGCTGACGAAGTCCCGCTCGGGCGCGCCGAACTCGATATGGCCCTCGGCCCAGAAGCGGTCGAAATCCGGCACCTCCTCGCCCATGGCAGCGCAGGCGCGGCGGAAGCGGTCATAGAGGTGGCGGAGCCAGGCGCCCTCGTCGCGCTGCCCGGTGAAGCGCTCCCGGTAGCCCAGCGCATCGGCGATGTCGGCGAAGGCATCGTGGTCGTTGCGCGCCTGCCCCTGGGGCGGCACGGCCTGGTGCATCGCGCGCAGGAAGCGGTCGCGCGAGGAGCTGGCGATGTCGTTCCGCTCCAGCGTCGTCGTCGCCGGCAGCACGATGTCGGCTTGGCGCGCGACGGCGGTCCACCAGGGTTCGGACACCACGATCGTCTCCGCGCGCGACTGCGCGCGCGCGAGCCGGTTCAGGTCCTGATGGTGGTGGAAGGGATTGCCGCCGCACCAGAAGATCATGCGCGTATCGGGAAGCACGATGTCACGCCCGTTGTAGCGCATCACCTCTCCCGGCCGTTCCAGCAGCTCCGTCACGCGGGAGACGGGGATGGCGGTCCGCACCGGGTTACGCGTGGCGGGCAGGTTCACGCTCGGCAGGTTCCGCCGCGCGGTGCCCATGCCGTTGATGCTGCCATAGCCGAAGGCGATGCCCTGGCCGGGCTTGCCGATGCCGCCCAGCACGCTCGCCAGCCCGACCAGCGCCCACCAGGGCTGCTCCCCGTGCTCGGCGCGCTGGATCGACCAGGTGCCGGTGACCATGCTGGGCGTGCGCGCCGCCTCCAGCGCCAGGGCGCGGATCGTCTTCGCCGGAACGTCGCAAAGCGGCGCCGCCCATTCCGGCGTCTTCGCCACGCCGTCCCCGGCCTCGCCCATGACATAGGCGCGCAGGCGGTCCCAGCCGGTGGTGCAGCGCGTAAGGAAGTCGCGGTCCTCCAGCCCCGCCGCGACGATGGCCTGGATCATCGCCAACACCATCGCCCCATCGCCGCCCGGCCGGATCGGCACCCATTCGGCGCCGAGGAATTCCGCCATGTCACCACGGAACGGGCTGATATTCACGAATCGCAGCCCGGCCTCCGCGGCCGCCTTCATCAGCGGCACGTATTCATGCGCGCCGCCGCCGCCCGCCGTGACCAGCCCGTTCTTCAGCGGCAGCCCGCCGAAGCACAGCATCAGCCGCGCATTCCGCGTGATGCTGTGCCAATCCGTGACCGGCCCCGTGACTGGATCGTTCGTGCCGAGCACATGCGGCATCAACGTCATGCCGGCGCCGTAGGAGTAATTCGTCACCTGCGCCGTGAAGCCGCCGCCCAGGCCGAGGAAGCGGTGGAGCTGGCTGCGCGCATGGTGGAAGCGCCCGGCCGATGACCAGCCATAGGAACCTCCTAAAATCGAGGCGTCCCCATGCTCCGCCCGCGTCCGCGCCACCTCATCGGCCACCAGCCGCGTCACGCGGTCCCAGGAGACCGGCACGAAGCGGTCCCGGCCCCGCAGGGCGCCGCGCCGTTCGCCGCGCAGCCAGCCCTCGCGCACATGGGGCCTGTCGATCCGGCAGGGGGCGTGGACCAGGTCGGGCACGCCCTCGATCAGCGTGCCGGGGAAGGGATCCCGCCCAAAGGGCCGCGCGGCGACCACCCGGTCATTCTCCACCACGGCATCGAAATAGCCCCAGTGGGCGGCGTGCGGCTTGATCTCGGTCATGCAGGCAGGATGGCGCGCAGGCCCGCGCAAGGGAACGGGCAAACGCCATCCGGACGGCCATCCGGCGCTTCCGCATGGCCCGGCGCACCGGCACGCCGATAACCCGATCTGGACCCAGCGGCTGGCCCCCAGCGGCTGGCCCGAGGACAGGCGCCGCGCCCCGAAACCATGGGGTCCGGCTTGTGTTCATCCCGGGCGCCGGGCGAGCGGATCCCTGATCCCGCCACGACGCGGGCCGTGCCGGGAGGCACCGCCCGGGCGGAAGCCAGCCACCAGGCGCCGCCCAATCCCTTTCAGCTTCGCGGCCGGACCAGCTGCCCCCGATCCGCCCGCCACGTCGCCGCACACAGGAGACACCGCATGGACCAGCCGAAGGACGCCGCGCCCTCGCGCCGCCAGATCATGGGCGGCGTGACCGCCGGCGCCGCCGCGATGGCCGCCGTGGCCGCCCCCGCCTCGGCCCAGGGGACCGGCCAGAGCGGCGCCGTCCCCGCCCAACCCAGCCCGCTGACCCAGATGCGCGATCCGCTCGACCAGTATCCCCGCCCGCCCTTCGAGCGGCAGCCGCAGGAATGGCCTGGCCTTGCCGGCCGCATGGTCCCGCGCCCGGATCATGGCGAAATGACCTATCGCGGCTCCGGCCGGCTCGCCGGCCGCAAGGCGCTCATCACGGGCGGCGATTCCGGCATCGGCCGCGCCGCCGCGATCGCCTATGCGCGGGAGGGCGCGGATGTCGCCATCGGCTACCTGCCCCAGGAGCAGCCCGACGCCGAGGAGGTGCTGGAACTGATCCGCCGCGCCGGCCGCAAGGCCGTCGCCATCCCCGGCGACATCCGTGACGAGGCTTTCTGCCGCCAGATGGTCGAGACGGCGGTCCGCGAACTCGGCGGGCTCGACATCGTGGTGAACAATGCGGGCCGGCAGCACACCGTCCCGTCCCTCACGGATCTCACCACCGAGAACTTCGACTGGACCTTCAAGACGAATGTCTACGCGCCCTTCTGGATCACCAAGGCTGCGCTGCCGCACCTCCAGTCCGGGGCTTCCATCATCATCACCGCCTCCGTGCAGGCCTATGAGCCCTCCGCCGCGCTTTTCGACTACGCGCAGACCAAGGCGTGCAACGTGGCCTTCGCCAAGTCGCTGGCGAAGCAGCTCGCGCCCAAGGGCATCCGCGTGAACGCCGTGGCGCCCGGCCCGTACTGGACCGCTCTGCAGCCTTCCGGCGGCCAGACGCAGGAGGCGCTGACGAAATTCGGGGCCGAGAGCCCGATGGGCCGTCCCGGCCAGCCCGTGGAGATCGCGCCGATCTATGTGCTGCTCGCCAGCCAGGAATCGAGCTTCACCACCGGGCAGGTCCTCGGCTCCTCCGGCGGCTCCGGCAATCCGTGAGCCGCCCGGCCCTCTGCCAGCCTGGGGCTGGGTCAGGCGGGAAGCGGTTCGTTCGACCATGACCCGCCTCGACACAGGTAGGCGCGGAATGCACGGGGTTGGGCGGCGCCCCTGTCGGGGCTAGAAGGCCGCGGGCTGCGCCCCGCGCCGCCCGGCCACCCCATCAGCCGAGGACCGCATCGTGTCGCGCGCCGCGTCTCCCCCTCTTGCGCAGCGCCCCATCGAGGTGCGGGCCAGCGAATTCGACGACGGTCCCGGCCTCGGCGCCCTGAAGCGCGGCCCGCCCCGCGCGTGGTGGTGGGCGGCCAGTCTTCCCCTTTCCATCGCGGCGGTCAGCGCCCCGCCGGCGGCGGTGCTGCAATCCAAGGCGATGGCGCCCATCGCCATCATCGCCATGCTGCTGGCCGTCCTCGCCCATCGGCGGGAGCGGGGGCGCTGGCCCTGGCCGCGTGTGGCGGCCCTGCCATTCCTGCTCGCCCTGGCGGCCTGGGGCGGGGTCTCCGCACTCTGGGTGCCCGATCTGCGCTGGGCGCTGGGCGCCGCCGGCACGCTGGCCGGCCTTGCCCTGCTGGCCGGCGCCTGCGCCGTGGTCGTGGAGGATGAAGGGCTGGCCGAAAGGCGCATCCTCGCCTGGTCCGTGCTTACGGGGCTGGTTCTCGGGCTGGCCCTGGCTTTGATCGACCACGCCACGGGCCAATGGGTGCGCGCCGCCGTGCGCGGCTTGCCTGAAACCCGGCCCGGCCTGGAGTTCGGCCTCAAGCCGGCGGCCTCCGTCATGGCCCTGCTGCTGCCCCTGGTGCTGAAGGTGCGGCTGGCCGCCCCCCTGCGCTGGCTGCTCATGGCCGCGGGGGCTGGTGCAATCCTCCTGCTGCCCGGCGACACGGCGAAGCTGGCCGCCCTGGCGGGGTTGCTGGCAGCGGGGCTCGTCACCCTCCTGGGCCGCACCGTCTCATCGCTGATGGCCCTCCTGCTCGCGGGAGGCCTTCTCGCCTCCCCCTTTCTGATGCCCCTGGCGCTGCGCCCGGATCTCGCGGCGCATGCACCGCTCTCCTCCCTTCATCGCATGCTGATCTGGGATTTCGCGATGGAGCGCGCCCGCGAGAGGCCCGTGCTCGGCTGGGGCATGGAGGCAAGCCGCAACCTGCCCGGAGGGCGAGACAACCCTTCCATCGAGTCCATGGCGCGGCTCGGCGTGGTGCCCGAGGGTGAGCGGGCCTGGCTGCTGAAGCCGGGGGTGGAGCGCCTGTCGCTGCACCCGCATAACGGCGCCCTGCAGATCTGGCTGGAGCTGGGCTGGGTGGGGCTCGCCCTCGCGGCGTTGGCGGTGCTGGCGATGGGTTGGGGGGCGGCGCCGGTGGTGGCGGGCGTGCTCGCCTCGGCGGCCGTGACCTTCCTCGCCTCCTTCGGCATCTGGCAGGCCTGGTGGCTCGCCACCCAGGCCCTCGCCGCCGCCCTGGCCGCTGGGCTGGGCGCCCGGCGGGGTTAGCCCTCAGCCCGCCAGGATCCGGCGCGCTCCCTCGGCCAGTACCCGCATCCCGAGGGCGAGGTCCTCCTCCTTCGTATCCTCGGTCCAGTGATGGCTGATGCCGTTGATCGAGGGAACGAAGAGCATCGCGGCCGGCATCACCCGCGCGAGATACTGCGCGTCATGCCCGGCGCCCGAGGGCATGCGCTGCCAGCGGCCGGGGGCCAGCGCCTGGGCGGCATCCGCCAGCGCATCCTGCAGCCCCGCGTTGCTGACCGCCGGGGTGGAGAGCGACATGGCCTCCAGCACCGCCGGGCAGCGCTCGCGCCGGTTGCTCTCCGCGACGCAGCGGCGCAGCACCACCTCCAGCCGGCGCAGGACCTCGATGTCCACATCGCGATACTGGAACAGGATTTCCGCCCGGCCGGGAATGATGGAGGGGGCGCCGGGGGTCAGCGCGATGCGCCCGGCGGTCCAGACGGTGCGTTCGGCGCAGTGGCGCGGGAATTCCTCGTCGATCATGGCCAGCAGGCGCACGGCGGTCATCCCGGCATCGCGCCGCTCGGCCATGGTCGTGGTGCCGGCGTGATTCTGCTGGCCCTCGATCGTGATCTTCCACTGCCAGATGGCGACGATCCCCGTCACCACGCCGATGCCGAGCCCCTGGCTCTCCAACTGCCGGCCTTGCTCGATATGCATCTCCAGAAAGGCCTTGTAGCGGCCCGGCTCGAACTGCACGCGGGGGCGTCCCTCCAGCCCCGCCTCCCGCAGCGCGTCGCGCAGCGGCGTGCCGTGGTACCGGTTGGCGAGGCGTTCGATCTCCTCCTCCTGCAAAATTCCCGTGAAGGAGCGGCTGCCGATGAAGCTGCCGTAATGGCCTTCCTCATCGGAGAAGACGGCCACATCCACCGGGAGGCCGGCGGCGGCCAGATGCAGCGCGGCGACGCAGCCCAGCGCGCCATCCAGCCAGCCCGCCTCGTTCTGGCTCTCGAGATGGCTTCCGGCCAGCAGATGCGGGCCCGGCTTCGGGTTGCGGCCGAGGATGTTGCCGATTCCGTCGATCTCGGCCTCCAGCCCCTCCTCGCGCAGGCGGGAGACGAACCAGTGGCGGGCCTCCATATCCTGGGGCGAGAAGGTCGGGCGGTGGACGCCGGTCTTGAACTCCCCGAAGCGCCGCAGCGCGTGCAGGTCCGCCAGGAAGCGATCGGTGTCCACCTGCATGCGCGTCATCCCATCCTCAAGGTTGCGCGCGCAGGTTAGGGCGGATCAGGGCACAGCAAAATCGCCGCGCCTCCGATTTCGGCCAGCAATTGCCCTTCAGAGAGGCCAATCCGCGGCGGGTGGCGCGACGCCGTCCACAGTCACCGCCAGCTTTTCGAAGCCCGAGACCGAAAGGCCGAGCCGCTCATCGGTATAGGCCACCCCCTCGCCGGATGCGCCGGCGATCCAGCGCGCGAGGGCGGCGGCGGCGTCCCGGTTGGCGGAATCGCCCCAGAAGTCCGAACCGAAGTCGAGCCGCAGCGTGTCGCGCCCCGTGCCGCCCAGATAGATGTCCGGCGCCGTTTCCCGGTCGGCGAAGGCGTGGATGACCAGGTCATCGCCCGCCCCGCCCAGCACCGCATCCACCCCCGCGCCGCCGGAGAGGATGTCGTTCCCCTCCCCGCCCAGCAGCCGATCCCGCCCGGCCTCGCCCAGGATGAGGTCGTTGCCCGCGCCGCCCTCGCCGAGATCATCGCCTGCGCCGAGCAGGACAAGATCGTCACCCGCGCCGCCCGTCACCTGGTCCGCGCCCGCTCCGGCGGAAATGAGGTCGTCCCCGTCGCCGCCGAGGATGACGTCGTCCCCCCGCCCCGTGCCGATCAGGTCCAGGCCGGCGCCACCCTCGACCCGGTTCGCGCCGTCGCCTGCCTGGATATTGTCGTTCCCGTCGCCGCCAAGGATGGTGTCGTCCCCGCCCCGGCCCGTGATCATGTCGCGCCCACCGCCGCCGGCAAGCCGGTTATGGCCCGCGCCGCCATCGATCGTGTCCTCGCCCTCCGCCCCGGTCAGCGTGTCATTCCCGGCCCCGCCACGCAGGTTCAAAGCCACCACGGTCGCAGGTGCGACGACGACGGGCACCGAGGGCGAGACCACCGGGGAAGGGGATGGGGTGGTGGTCACGGGCGATGGCGTGGGGAGCACCGGATCAGGGATCGGCTCGGGTGTGATGGCCACCGGGCCGGTGAGCACCGGCTCCGCGAAGGAAGGCGCCACAGCGACCCTGATCGGCTCGGGCGCTGCTGGCGGGGCAGCCGGAAGGGCCGTGGCGGGCTCGACCGCAGGCGCGACCGGAAGCTCCTGGCCTGCTGGGGCCGCCTCGGGCTGGGGCTGGGGCAGCAAGGCAGGGAAGAGTTCGGCGGGAACGACCGACCAGTCGAAGCTCAGCGCGGCCTCGTGCAATTCGTCGGAAAGCCCGAAAGCCCCGTCAGGTCGCCAGAAAGGAAGGCTGTTCCGCACGATTCGTTCACCAATCGATAACGATCTTTTTTATGAGACATCACCGCACGGGCTTCAACCTCAGACTTCGTTAACTATTTTGACCTTCTTGTGACCGGCCGCGCTTGCCCCCGCGCCCCGGAGAGGCTACCCGCCCCCGCCCCTTCCGACTGCCCTGCCCCTTGCCCCGCTCCTTGCATCGCCCCCTGGCCACCACCGACTTCGCCTTCGACCTGCCCGAGGCGCTGATCGCCCAGTCCCCTGCCCGCCCGCGCGATTCCGCGCGCCTGCTGCGCGTGGGTGATGCATCCGAGGATCGCGCCATCCGCGACCTGCCGGACCTGCTGCGCCCGGGCGACCTGATGGTGGTGAACGACACGCGCGTGATCCCGGCCCGCCTCCACGCCCGGCGCGGGGAGGCCCGCGTGGAAATCATGCTCAACCGCGCCGAGGCGGACGGCACCTGGCACGCCCTGGTCCGCAACGCCCGCAAGCTCCGCGCCGGGGATGTGCTGGCGATCGAGGGCGCCCCCGAACTCGCCCCGCGCGTGGTGGAGGCGCCCGAGGGTGGCGCCGTGCGCCTCGATTTCGGTCCTGATCAAGCTGCCCTGGCCGCCGCGCTGGAGAAGGCGGGCGAAATCCCCCTGCCCCCCTATATCGCCCGCCCCGATGGCCCCCGGCCGGAGGACCGCGAGGACTACCAGCCGATCTTCGCCCGCACCCCCGGCGCCGTGGCCGCGCCGACGGCCAGCCTGCACTTCACGCCGGAGTTGCTGGCGGCGCTGGAGGCGCGCGGCATCGCCCGCACCACGCTGACCCTGCATGTCGGCGCAGGAACCTTCCTGCCGCTTCGTGGCGAGGATCCACGCGCCCAGCGCCTGCATGCCGAATGGGGCGAGGTGACGCCGAAATCCGCCGCCCTGATCAACGAGACCCGCGCGCGGGGCGGCCGCATCGTCGCGATCGGCACCACGGCCCTGCGCCTGCTGGAAACCGCGGCGCGCGAGGACAATATCATCACCCCCTTCCGGGGCCTGACCGACATCTTCCTGCTGCCCGGCCACCGCTTCCGTGGCGCCGACCTCCTTCTCACCAACTTCCACCTGCCGCGGAGCACGCTTTTCATGCTTGTCTGCGCCTTCGGCGGCACCGTGCGGCTGCGCGCGGCCTATGCGCACGCCATCGACGCCGGATACCGCTTCTACTCCTATGGCGATGCCTGCCTGATCGACCGCGACGACGCGGAGGCCGGCGCATGAGCGGCCCCCTCTCCTTCACCCTGCATGGGCGGGATGGCGGTGCCCGCGCCGGCACGCTGCACACGGCACATGGCGATGTCCCCACCCCCGTCTTCATGCCCGTCGGCACGGCCGGCACGGTGAAGGCGATGACGGCGGATGCCGTGCGCTCCACCGGCGCGCGCATGGTGCTGGGCAACACCTACCACCTGATGCTGCGCCCCGGCGCCGAACGCGTCGGCCGCCTCGGCGGGCTGCACAAGCTGATGGACTGGCACGGCCCGATCCTGACGGATTCCGGCGGCTTCCAGGTCATGTCCCTGGCTGGCTTGCGGAAGATGGATGCCGATGGCGTCACCTTCCAAAGCCATATCGACGGCACGAAGCACCGCCTGACGCCGGAGCGCAGCATCGAGATCCAGCATCTGCTGGATGCCGACGTGACCATGTGCTTCGACGAATGCACCCCCTTCCCCGCCACGCCTGACGTGGCCGCGAAGAGCATGCGCCTGTCCATGCGCTGGGCCGCCCGTTCCCGCGAAGCCTTCAAGCACCGTGACGGCTACGGCCTTTTCGGCATCGTGCAAGGCGGCATCTACGAAGACCTCCGCCGCGAGAGCATCGGCGCCCTGACCGGTATCGGCTTCGAGGGCTATGCCATCGGCGGCCTCGCCGTCGGAGAAGGCCAGGAAGAGATGTTCCGCGTCCTGGACTTCACCGCCCCCGCCTTGCCGCAGGACAAGCCCCGCTACCTCATGGGCGTCGGCACGCCATCGGACATCATCGGCGCCGTCGCCCGCGGCGTGGACATGTTCGATTGCGTGATCCCCACGCGATCCGGCCGCACCGGCCGCGCCTATACCAGCCGCGGCGTGCTGAACATGCGCAACGCCCGCCACGCGGACGATGCGTCCACGCTGGATCCGGAATGCGATTGCGTGGCCTGCACGCGCCATTCGCGTGCCTATATCCAGCACCTCATCAGGGCCGAGGAGATGCTCGGCCCGATGCTGCTGACCTGGCACAACATCCATTACTACCAGACCCTCATGGCACGCCTCCGCGCCGCCATCCTCGAGGGTCGCTTCGAGGCCGAGGCCGCCGCCATCGCCGCCAGGTGGGAATCCCCCGGGCCGGCGGAGCCGCCCTCGCCGGAGGAGACGACATCGTGAACCATGACGTATCCGGCCTGACGCAGCTCGGCCAATGCACCAGCCAACCGCAATCCCCTGATGAAGCGGTGCTGGAGCGCGTGCCCAACCCGCATCCCGGAACGCATTACGTCGCCCGCTTCACCGCGCCGGAATTCACCAGCCTCTGCCCCATCACCGGGCAGCCCGATTTCGCGCATCTGATGATCGACTACATCCCGGGCGATTGGCTGGTGGAGAGCAAGAGCCTCAAGCTCTTCCTCACCTCCTTCCGCAACCACGGCGCCTTCCACGAGGCCTGCACGATTGACATCGCCAAGCGCCTCGTCGACCTGTTGCAGCCCCTGTGGCTCCGTATCGGCGGC
>DATCMG010000319.1:0-3644 GCA_036563555.1 Roseomonas sp.
ACCGCCGAGGATCTCGCCCCCGTCCTGACCCGGGTGGTGGAAGTTCCGCGCCGCCTGCCGCGGGTGGCGATGGAGGCGCTGGCCATCATTGCCTGGCACCAGCCGGTGACCCGCGCCGAGATCGAGGAGATTCGCGGCACCGCCCTGTCCCAGACGACGCTGGAGCTGCTGCTGGAGAACGGGCTGGTCGCGCCGCGAGGAAAGAAGGAGGCGCCGGGCCGCCCGACCCTCTGGGCCACCACGCCGAAATTCCTAGAGCAATTCGGCCTGGCCTCGCTTCGCGACCTCCCCAGGCGGGAGGAGTTGCTGCCCGAGCCGGGCCTGCCGCTTCCGGAGCCCGTCCCGGCAGGTGGGTGAGAGCGCGCAACCGGCTGGTAACGCCGCTTCCATCCGCTGCCGGGCGGCCCCATCTTCGCCCCAGCCCCATTTGTCCTGGGGGCGAGTTCTGCTAACGGAGACGACCCCGCGAGGGACCGGCCCGGAGCCGGCCGCCCGGCACGGGTGATCGGAGAGACATGTTCGACCTCGCCTGGTCCGAGATCGCGCTCATCGCCGTCGTGGCCGTGGTGGTGATCGGTCCGAAGGACCTCCCCGACGCCGTCCGCGGCGTCGCCCGCGGCATCCAGAAGCTGCGCCGCATGGCCGGCGAGTTCCAGGGCCACCTGGACGAGGTGGTGCGCGAGGCGAAGCTGGAGGACGTGCGCGACCAGATCCGCGACATCCGCAACTTCGACCTGAAGTCCACCATCGAGAAGGCTGTGGATGAGGACGGCTCGATCAACCGGACCTTCCGGGATGATCCGTTCCGCGCCCCCCCGCCGCCGACCTCCGATGCCGCGCCCGCGGCCGGGACCGAGGCGGGTTTCCCGGATTCGCCGCCCCCGGCGGACGCGACCACCCCCGATGCCACGGTGACCGCCACTCAGGCGGCCGCCGAGACGCCGGACGCGACGCCGGCTGGCCCCGCACCCATGGTCGATGCGCCCCCGGCCACGACGCTGGCCACCGAGCCGGCCCTTCCGCCGGCCGGTTCCTCGCCGCAGCCGGCAGCCCAGCCCGCAGGGCCCATGCCCGCCGCGGAGGCGCCACCGCGCCCCGCCACCCACACCGTCTGACGAAGAAAAGCCTCCGCACCAGTGCCCCGCGAACCGGACGATACGATCGACGACAAGCCCATGCCGTTGATCGACCACCTGCTTGAGTTGCGCACGCGGCTCCTGTGGTCGATCGGCGCCTTCGGCATCGCCTTCGCGGTCTGCTACTATTTCTCCACGGCGATCTACGGCTTCCTGGCGCGCCCGCTGGCGGAGATCCTGGTCGAGCAGGGCGGCGGCGAGCGGCGGATGATCTTCACCGCCCTCTACGAAGCCTTTTTCACCTATCTGAAGGTGGCCTTCTTCGGCGCCATTTTCTTCAGCTTCCCGATGTGGGCGACGCAGCTCTGGCTGTTCATCGCGCCGGGCCTTTACCGGTCCGAGAAGAAGGTCATCACGCCCTTCCTCGTCGCATCACCGGTGCTGTTCGTCCTGGGCGCGGCGCTGGCCTATTATTTCATCTTCCCGCTGGCCTGGAAGTTCTTCATCTCCTTCGAGACGCCGACCGGCGGCGGCGGGCTGCCTGTTCAGCTTGAAGCGAAGGTTTCCGAATACCTCTCGCTCGTCATGCACATGATCCTGGCCTTCGGCGTGGCCTTCCAGCTGCCCGTCGCGCTGACGCTGATGGCGCGCGTCGGCATCGTGAGCGTGGACCAGCTGCGAAAGGGGCGGCGCTATGCGATCGTGGGCATGTTCGTCGCGGCCGCCATCCTGACGCCGCCCGATATCATCAGCCAGGTCGGCCTCGCCGTGCCGCTGATCATCCTCTACGAGCTGTCCATCCTGGCGGCCGTGTGGATGACGCCGAAGCCCAAGCCCCCGATTACCTGAGGCGCCCGCCATGCATGATATCCGGGCCGTCCGCGCCGATCCGGCCGCGTTCGACGCCGCGCTTGCCCGCCGGGGGCTGGCGCCCGTTTCCGCGGAGCTGCTGACCCTCGATTCCGCCCGCCGCGCCGCCCAGACCACGGCGCAGGAGGCCCAGGCACGCCGGAACGCGCTGGCGCGCGAGATTGGGCAGGGCAAGCGGAGCGGCGCCGACACCTCGGCCCTCGAAGCCGAAGCGACCGAGCTGCGCGCCCGCATGGAAAGCCTGGACGCCGAGGCCAAATCCGCCGAGGAGGCCCAGACGCGAATCCTGGAGGCCCTGCCGAACCTGCTGGATGCCGATGTGCCCGAGGGCGCGGACGAGTCGTCCAACGTCGTCCTCCATCAGCACGGCGAGATCCCGAACCTTCCCTTCGTCCCCAAGCAGCATTTCGAGCTGGGCGAGGCGCTGGGCGGGATGGATTTCGCCACGGCCGTGAAGCTTGCAGGCAGCCGCTTCACCGTGCTGCGCGGGCCTCTCGCCCGGCTGGAGCGCGCCATCGGCCAGTGGATGCTCAACCTGCATGTGGACGAGCACGGCTACACCGAGACCGTGGTGCCGCTACTGGTGAACGACGCCACCATGTACGGCACCGGCCAGTTGCCGAAATTCGCCGAGGACCTGTTCCGCACCACCGATGACCGTTGGCTGATTCCGACCGCCGAGGTGCCGCTGACCAACACGGTGCGGGACGAGATCGTGCCGGAGGCGTCGCTGCCGGTCCGCCTTGCCGCCCTCTCCCCCTGCTTCCGCTCCGAGGCGGGCTCGGCCGGGCGCGACACGCGCGGCATGATCCGCCAGCACCAGTTCACCAAGGTGGAGATGGTTTCCATCACCACCCCCGGCCAATCCGCCGAGGAGCATGAGCGCATGACGCGCTGCGCCGAGCGGGTGCTGACCGAGCTTGGCCTCACCTGGCGCCGGATCATGCTCTGCGCCGGCGATACCGGCTTCGGTGCCGCCAGGACCTATGACCTTGAGGTCTGGCTGCCGGGGCAGGGTGCCTGGCGGGAGATCTCCTCCTGCTCCAATTGCCGGGACTTCCAGGCCCGCCGCATGAACGCCCGCTTCAAGCCGAAGGAAGGGAAGGGGAACGTCTTCCTCCACACGCTCAACGGCTCGGGCGTCGCGGTCGGGCGGGCCCTGATCGCGGTGATGGAGACGCACCAGCAGGCGGACGGCTCCATCGCCGTTCCGGCCGTGCTGCGGCCCTTCATGGGCGGGCTTGAGGTGATCCCGGCCGCATAACGCGCCTCGGGCCATTGCGCCCGGGGCGCCGCGCCCATAGGTTCGCCGGGTCTCACGGGGTGTGGCGCAGCCTGGTAGCGCGCCTGTTTTGGGTACAGGAGGCCGTGGGTTCGAATCCCGCCGCCCCGATTCGACGAGACGACTGTCTGGAGTGCCGCCCATGGGCATCGCCCGTATCTACTCGCCGCCGAAGAGCGCCATGCAATCCGGCCTGGCTCGCACGGATGGTTGGGTGCTGGAACACGCGCCCAACGAGCGCAAGCGCATCGATCCGCTGACGGGCTGGTGGGGCTCGGGCGACACGGACCGGCAGGTCCGGCTGCACTTCGACACGCTGGAGGAGGCCGAGGCCTATGCCAAGGCTGAGGGCATCCCCTATGAGGTGGAGCGCCGCCGCCAGCGTCCGGCGCTGCGGCCCAAGAACTATGCCGATA
>DATCMG010000334.1:0-3563 GCA_036563555.1 Roseomonas sp.
AGGTCCCCGAAATGCGCCATGACGATGCCGCCGAGCGGGCGGGCCAGATAGCCGGCCGCGAAAATGCCGAATGCCTGCATCTGCTGCAGCCAGTCCGGCATGTCCGCGGGGAAAAAGAGCTTCGCGATGGCCGTCGCGAAAAAGACGAAGATGATGAAGTCGTAGAACTCGAGCGCACCGCCCAGCGAGGCAAGGAAGAGGGTGCGGGCGTCCTGTCGGGTCAGTTGTCGCGCGGGGGTGCGATGATCATCCATCGGGCGGGGTTCCGGAAGTCGGGGCCCGGCGGAAGCTTTCGCGCGGGCATGGTGCAGCGCAATATTGCGTCGCGGCATGTGCTGGACCAACACGGAACAGGCAGGCGAGCCATGCCCTGAGGGCAGGCCCCGGCCCTTCCGGCCCTGGGGCGGCGG
The DNA here is from genome assembly GCA_036563555.1 of Roseomonas sp. Taxonomy (GTDB): domain Bacteria; phylum Pseudomonadota; class Alphaproteobacteria; order Acetobacterales; family Acetobacteraceae; genus Roseomonas. The sequence continues at coordinate 411 of DATCMG010000334.1, forward strand.
CGAGAACGGAAGCGGGCCTGCCATCAGGCGCGTTGATGCCCGGGGTCAGGAGAAGGCGTTCGACGGCGCGGCTCCCCGGAGGCAGGATTCGCCCATGCCCGTGGATCCCGCCCTTCTCCTTGCCTGCGTGCTGGCCAGCATCGTGGTGGTGCTGTCTCCGGGGCCGGACATGATGTTCGTGCTCGGCCAGACCCTCTCCGGCGGGAGACGGCGGGGATGGGCGGCAGCTCTCGGCATCTATTGCGGGGCGCTCGTGCACCTGCTGGCGGCGGCGCTCGGCGTGGCGGCCCTGCTGGCGGCGGAGCCGGCGCTGTTCACGGCACTGCGGCTGGCTGGCGGGGCCTATCTTGTCTGGCTGGGGGTGCAATCGGTGCGTGCGGCCTGGGCAGGGGCGGCGGTGGAGCTGCCCTCCACCGTGCCTGCCCGGCGCGTGGTGCTGCAGGGCGCGCTGACGAACCTGACCAACCCGAAGGTGGCGCTGTTCTTCCTCGCCTTCCTGCCGCAATTCGTGGCCCCCGAGGGAGAGGCCGGGCGGGCGCCCGAATGGGTGCAGATGCTGATCCTGGGGCCCATCCTGCCGCTGCTTTCGGTACCGCTCTTCGCTCTGCTGATCGCCGGGGCGGCGAAGGCGGCGGCGCGGCTGTCACGCTCCGCCCGCGCGGCGCGGTGGCTGCACGGGGTGGCAGGGACAATCTTCCTCGGGCTCGGGGCGCGGCTGCTGGTCAGCCGAAGCTGACCAGCAGCGCGGCATCGGCCGGGATCCAGAGGCCGGGCAACGCCCAGATGCAGCAGGCCGAAGCTGGCCCTGGCGCCGACCTGCCCCGCTGAAGGTGGCCCTAAAGCGGCGCGCAGGCCGCGCGCAGCCATTCCGCTGTCGGCCCATCCAGGCCGGGGGCGACCTCCACGAGGAGGCGGGCGTGATAGGCGTCAATCCAGCTGCGCTCGGCGGGGCTCAGGGCCTCGGCGTCGATAAGCGCGCGCTCGAGGGGGACGAGGGTGAGGGTTTCGAAATGAAGCCAGCGCTTCGGGCCGCGCGCCGCGGCGTCGGTACGGACGAGAAGCAGGTTCTCGATGCGGATCCCATAGGCGCCGGGCAGGTAGAAGCCGGGCTCGTCGGAGAGGATCATGCCTTCCTGCAGCGGCACGTTGGCGGCGTTGCGGGAAAAGGCGGCCGGCCCTTCATGCACGGAGAGGAAGGCGCCGATCCCATGGCCGGTGCCATGGTCGTAATCGAGCCCCGCCTCCCAGAGCGGGCGGCGGGCGATGGCGTCGAGATGCGGGCCGGCGACACCCTCGGGGAAGCGCGTGGAGGCCAGGGCGATCATGCCGCGCAGGACGAGGGTATAACGCGTGCGCAGCTCGGCTGGCGGCGCCCCCGGGCCGGTCCAGAGGGTGCGGGTGATGTCGGTGGTGCCGTCCAGATACTGGGCGCCGCTGTCGAGGAGGAAGGATTCATTCGGCTTCACGGCCCGGTTGGACGTCTCGGTGGCGCGGTAATGGATGATGGCGCCGTGCTCTCCGGCACCGGCGATGGCGGGGAAGGATTCGGCGCGGAAGCGGTCCTCCGCGCGGCGGAAGGCAAGGAGGCGGGCGGCGGCCGAGATTTCCGTCAGACCCCCCTTCGGCGCCTCGGCAGCGAACCAGCAGAGGAAGCGGGTCATGGCACGGGCGTCGCGGTGATGCGCGGCGCGGGCTCCGTCCTGCTCCGTCTTTGTCTTGCAGGCGCGGGGCAGGCGGACGGGATCGGGGGCCGTGGCCAGCTCGGCGCCGGCGGCGCGCAGCGTCTCCGCGAACCAGGCGGGGGTGGCCTCGGGGTCCAGGCGCACGGTGCGGCCCTTCAGCGCGGCAAGTGCCCGGGCCAGCGCGTCGCGCGGCTCGATGGAAACCGCGTTGCCCAGCGCCCCGCGCAGGGTGGGGCCAGCCTTGGCGGGGTCCATGAAGAGGGTGACGGTGCCGTCGTCGCGCAATAGGGCGAAGGCAAGGGCGAGCGGGGTGTGGTCGAGGTCGCCGCCGCGCATGTTCAGCAGCCAGGCGACGGAATGGGCATCGGCCAGGATTACGGCCTGCTGGCCGGCCTCGCGCAACTCCTTCGCGATGGCCTCGCGCTTCTCGGCGGCGGAGCGGCCGGCGAATTCCTCGGGCCAGGGTTCGGCGGGGGCAGTGGGGGCGGTGGGGCGGTCGGCCCAGATAGCGTCGAGCGGGTTGGTGGGAAGCGGGATGAGCGTGGCGCCGGAAGCGGCAAACCGGTCGAGCGCGGCCTGGGGGTGCAGCCAGGGATCATAGCCGATGCGCCGCCCCGCCGCGTGCTCCTTCAGCCAGGCAACGGGGGGTTCCTCGGTGATGTGGCGCCGCTCCCAGAGGGCCGGGTCGGTCTGCTGCGCCAATTGGGTGGTGTAGCGTCCATCGGTGAAGACCGCGGCGCGATCCGGCAGAACGATGGCCAGGCCGGCGGAGCCGGTGAAGCCGGTGAGCCAGGCGAGGCGCTCGCCCGAGGGGGGAACATACTCGCCCAGATACTCGTCGGCGCGGGGGATGATAAATCCGTCCACCCCAGCCCGGGCGAGTTCCGCACGAAGGGATTCGAGGCGGTTTTGCGGCAAATCCGCGATCAGTTCGTTACCCACGACATGTTTCCCCAGATTTCTATGCGTTTGGCGCATAGCTCAACCACATGAACAACACGACATCCAACCGCCCGAGAGTCCCATATTGCCTCCACCGAAGGCGGCCGGGCAGCGAGGATATGGATCCCCGCGCGACAGGCACGCCACAGACGGACATAGATCAATGAACCCCCGCATCTCCCAGGTGCAGAATCCCGCGCCGATGATGCCTTTCCCCGCGAACCAGCAGCCGATGAGCCATATCGAGGTTCTGCGTCAGGCCAACGAGGCCCGCAATGCCGTGGTGGCGTCTGGCCTGAAGCGCCTGGTGGCCGGCTTCGCCGAATGGGTGCAGCGCCGCCGCGCCGAGGCCGAACTGCACGCGCTGACCGACCGTGAGCTGGCTGATATCGGCCTGACCCGCGGCGACATTCCCTTCGTGCTGCGCGGCAAGTTCAAGGCCGCCGAGGCCCCTGCCCCGCGCATCGTGACGGTGCCGGTGCCGGCCGCCGCGAATGACATCTTCGGGGACCGCGCCGCCGCCTGACGG
>DATCMG010000346.1:0-2364 GCA_036563555.1 Roseomonas sp.
AAGGCCCATCCGGCGCCCCCGCCATCCGCCCCGCAATGCCCCTCAAGAACACCGCCCGCCCCGTCGCGGCCCTTCTCCTCGCCGCCCTCCTGGCCGGCTGCGCCGGCAACTCGCCCTATCAGACGAGTTGGGATGGCCGGCGCGGCTATGACGGAAACGGCGATTATGGCTACGACCCCAACGCCTCGCGCGCAGAGGCCACGATCTACCGGGCGCAGGCGGCCCGCAGCTATGCGGTGCCCGGCCCTCCGGAGGACCCCTGGGGCCCGCATATCCGCGAGGCATCCTCCCGCTTCGGCGTGCCGGAGCGCTGGGTCCGCGCCATCATGCGCCAGGAGAGCGGTGGCCGCCTCTACGACGCCAGCGGCCGGCCGATCACCTCCCCCGTGGGCGCCATGGGGCTGATGCAGGTGATGCCCCGCACCTACGACATCCTCCGCGCGCGCCACGGGTTCGGAAGCGATCCCTATGAGCCGCGCGACAACATCCTCGCCGGCACCGCCTATATCCGCGAGATGCATGACCGCTTCGGCGCGCCCGGCTTCGCCGCCGCCTATAATGCCGGGCCCGACCGGGTGGACGGCTATCTCTCCGGCGCGATGATCCTGCCGGACGAGACGGTCAACTACGTCGCCAACGTGGCGCCGCGCCTCGGTGTGGAGGTGGCGATGAGCGGCCCCTGGGCGGAGTATGCGGGTGGCGCGGCACCTGGTTATGCGCGGGGCGGTGGCGCCTATGCCGGGGGTGGGATGAGCGGATTCGATTACGCCACCCAGGGCGCCGTGATACCGGTGGCAGACGACCCGTCCCTCCGGGCTTTCGAGGGCGGCGGGCTGGTCACCCCCGGGGCCCCCACCGGCGTGTTTCGATAGGGCCACCCCTCATGCCGGCGGTGGGCGGCGCCTCAACCGCCCTCCGCGGCCTGACGCTTCCCCCGCAGTGCAATCCGCAGCGCCACCTGCCCGGTCAGTGCGGCCCCCACCAGAACCAGTGCCGCCGTCAGTGCCGGATCACGCCCAATCCCGGCCAGCGCCGAGCACAGCGCTCCCACCGCCATCTGGGTGAAGCCGTAGAGCCCCGAGGCCGACCCGACCACGCGCGGGTTGAGGCTCATGGCCTGCGCCAGTGCCGAAGGCCCCCCGATGCCCACGCCGAGGGTGAAGACGAACATGCACCCCATCGCCCAGGCCACTGACAGCGCGCCCGCCAGCACCACGCCCAGCAGCATGATCGTGGAGGCCAGGCTCATTGCCCCCGCCAGCACCAGCACGCGATCGATCGCCGCCCGCGCGATCAGTCGGCTGGCCGCCGCGTTGCCGATGGAAATCCCGATGATCAGGACGGCCAGGTAGATCCCCGCCTCATGGTCAGGCCGCCCGAGTTCCCGGAAGATGAAGGGGGCGGAGCCGAAGAAAGCATAGGCTGCCGTCGTCATGCAGCCACCGCATACGGCATAGCCCAGGAAGACCGGCGATCCGATGAGCCTGAGATAGTCCCGCAGCAGGGTCGAGCTATCCGGCGGCGCTGAGCGCAGCCCCGTTTCCGGCAGCAGCCGCCAGGTGAAGGCGAGATTCGCCACCCCCAGGACGCAGAGCAGCACCAGCACGACGCGCCACCCGGCCGTCGCCACCACCGCGCTGCCCACCAGCGGCGCCAGCCCCGGCCCCACCGTCACCATCAGGTTCAGCAGCGCCAACCGCTGCGCGGCCACCCGCGCCTCCGAGGTGTCGCGCACAATGGCGCGGCCCAGCACCAGCCCGGCGCAGCCTCCCAGCGCCTGGAACAGGCGCGCGACGATCAGCACCTCCGCATTCGGCGCCAGCCAGGCCACCAGCCCGGCCAGGGTGTAGAGAACCAGCCCCCCACCAGCACGGGCCGCCGCCCGAAACGGTCCGAAAGCGGCCCATAAAACGGCTGCCCCAGCGCCAGCCCGAGCACATAGAGGCTGACCGTCATCTGCATCGCGCCCGTCGTCGCGCCGAGATCGGCCGCCGCCGAAGGCAGGGCCGGCACGAAGACATACATGCCGACCGTGCCGCTGAAGGTGATGAGCGCCAGCAGCCAGAGGGGAACAGCGGTCCGCGGTGCTTCCGTGGCCCCGCTCACGACGCGCGGTCCCCAGCCCCGGCCGATGGGTTCGGGCTGGCCGGTCGAAGGGCTGGGCGGGCTTCCATGGCGGCCATGGGAGACCAACCCATGCTGCGGCGCAACACGTCCTGTCCGCCTACTATGCGCTGCCTGCTTGTCCCGCCGCATGCCGGACCCTAGGTGATGCGCCGAGACGGAGCCCTTCGGGGCCAGGAAAGATCCAGACCCACGCAATGAGCGACACCCCGAATACCACCCATCCTTCCGAAGCCGAGG
>DATCMG010000354.1:0-2204 GCA_036563555.1 Roseomonas sp.
CCGCGCCGAACAGCACCGCGTCGGCGGCCCCCGCGAGGCGCATGGCGTCGTCCGAGATCGCGGCCCCGTGGGCGTCGTAGGCCGAGCCGCCCACCAGGTCCCGCTCGGTCTCGAAGGCCGCGATGCCGGTGCGGGTGAACCAGCCCACCAGCCGCTCGACCTGCGCCATGACCTCCGGCCCGATGCCGTCGCCCGGAAGAAGAAGAAGCTTGTGCGTGGCCATGGCCGCCCCCGATCGGATCGTTCGGGGCGGGTTTAAGGGGAAGGCGCCGGGCTTGGCAAGGGCCGATCCCTCCCCGTCCCGGCTATCGGATTCACACATCGTGGTCTGCATTGGCGAGGCCTGCCCCGTGCTTTGCGGCCTGGAAGTAGAGCCAGCCTTGCAGCATCACGATCGGACCGGGCTTGCCGTAGTACCCGGTCCACCCCCCGAGCCGGGCGCAGACCCAGGCTCCGTAGGCCAGCGACCCACGAGGATGGGGGTTCTTCTGCCGCTCGGTCTTGCCCTCCAGACGCGCGCAGAAGGCCTCCAGCAGCCCCTGGTCCTCCGGCTCGAACGCGTCCGTCAGGGGACGAAGCGGCCCGGGGCCCCCGTCCCGCCCTTGCACCAGCTGCTGGATCGTCACCGCCGCCACCAGCGTCGCCATGATCAGATTGCGCCGCGGCGCCTCGTCCTCCACCCGCACCCCTTCCACGTCGAAGCCCTGCGTCTTCATCGTCCGGAACAGCTGCTCGATCGCCCAGCGCCGCCGATACAGGTTCGCCACCTCGAACGCCGACCCGGCGTCCGTCACCGCGTGCGTCGTCAACAGCCGCCAGTGCACCGGGGGCGCCCCGACCGGACCGGCTTCCTCGCGCACGTCCACCACCGTCACGCTCAGGCTCGCGGGCAGGCCCTCGCGCAGGCCGTTGGCGGGGCGCGCCAGCTCCAGCCGGGCGAAGCGGGCCGCCACCTCGGCCCGGCGCGCCCGTCGGCCCGGTTGGGCCGGCAGGTCCAGCGTGGCCCGTCCGGCCACCGGCAGGGCGTCCAGGGTGGCAAACAGCCGGCCCCCGTCCTCCAGCGCCCGGTCGTGGGCCGCCCGCACCAGCAGATCGGCCCCGTCCGGGCGCCGGGCAAAGGCCTGGAAGATGTCGCCCTCCCGGTCCGCGATCACGGTCAGCCGCGCCGCCCCGGCGCAGACCTCGGCCGCCCGGGCCGCCCCGTCCAGCCAGCGGGCGCTCTCCTTGTCGGCGAAGGGCCGGGCGCGGCGGGTGGCGGCCTGGCCCTGGGTGCGGGTCAGGAACACGGCCTGGACGAGGCCCAGGACGGCTCCGTCCTGGGCGTCCACGGCGAGGGTGGGATGCAGGTACAGCCCGCCGCCGCCCTCGGAGCGGACCACGGTCGTGTCCTGGATGGCGAGGACGTGGCGCCCCCGGCAGCGGGGGGCGGTGCGGCGGGCGGCCTCGGCCACCATGGCGTCCGGCTGGACGGCGGGGTTGCGCAGGAAGCGGGTCAGGCGGATCTCCCCCGCGCGCGTACCGCCCAAGGCCCGGATGCGCACCCCTCGCCCGCCGCTCTCGACCAAGCGCGCCTGAAGAAAGGCCCCCCTTTTTCCAGGCGGCGGTCCCCGAACCGCCCCAGCAGCACCGTCTCGTCCATCCCAGGCTCCCGCGTCTCGGACCAAGGAATCAGACGCGCCCTCGCTTGGCAAACCGAGATGTGTGAATGCCGTAGCCCGTGCCGGGGAGGGTGCCCGCTCTTCTCCCTCCCGCCCCGGCGTGGGAGGGGTTCCGGCTTGACGTGCGGCGTCCACGTGATAGGTGCGGGCCCGATTCAAGGATCGGCGCGCCGCACCAGGCCGGCATCGCGCCCCTCCACCGACACCACTCCAGATCGGCCGACGCCGCGGGGGGATTTCGTGACGATTCTGAACGGAAAACGGGTTCTGATCACCGGCGGCACCGGCTCGCTCGGCAAGGTCCTGCTGCGGCGCCTGCTCTCGGGCAAGAACGGCTCCCCGAAGAAGATCGTGGTTCTGTCCCGCGACGAGGCGAAGCAGCACTACCTGCGCCTCGAGCTGAAGCAGAACCTCATGCAGACCGACGAGGTCATCTACCACAACTTCGAGGAGCTGGTGCAATTCCGCATCGGCGACGTGCGGGACTTCCACTCGGTCTCCGCGGCGCTGCGCAACATCGACGTGGTGTTCAACGCCGCCGCCCTC
>DATCMG010000362.1:0-3548 GCA_036563555.1 Roseomonas sp.
CCTCGGCTACGGCCCGCCGGTCACCTATGCCGTGCGTGCCAATACGCTGGTGGTCGCGGACACCTATGGCTTCCACGCCCGCGGCCCGAGCAGCCGCCCCTCCATCCGCGTGGCGCTTTGGGCGCAGGGACGGCGCAACCCCTTCCTCCCCTGGGCCGGCCTGTCGCCAACCAGCCTGGACTTGGTCCGCGATCGCCAGGTGGTGGTCTTCTGGGGGCTGGCCGACCGGCTCGCCCGATGGGGGCTGGGGCGCCAGACCTGGCGCGATGCCGGGGCGGCCGGGCCGATGGATCCGCCGGCGGGGCGGTGAAGAAGGCCGGGGGGGGAATTCCTTGCCCCGGCCTTTCCAGCGCATCAGGCAGCCTGGCGGTTCACGCCCAAATCCTCCAACGCTCCCGCCATCGCCTCCACCGCGAAGCGCATGTCATCAGGCGTCACGGCGCCGATACAGCCGATGCGGATGCTCGGGGTGGGTGTCGAGTAGAAGTTGCTGATCAGCACGCCGCGCCGCTTCAGCGCGTCCACGAAGCCCTGCAGCGTGAAGCCCGGTGCGTCGGGCTGGTGCAGCGTCAAGATGATCGGCCCCTGATGCGCGGCGTCGAGATAGGGCCGTAGCCCCAGCCGCTCCGCCCCCGCGCGGAGCACGCGCATGTTCTCGGTGTAGCGCGCGAGCCGCGCGGGCCGCCCGCCCTCGGCCGCATAGGCCTCCAGCGCCACCCCGAAGGCGTGCAACGCCTGCACCGGCGGGGTGAAGCGGAAGGAGCCCCAGCCCGAGCGCTCGGCATGCCGCAGCACATCGCCGAGGTCGAAGCTCCAGGATCCCGCCTTTCCCGCCCGCTCGCGCGCCCGCTCCATCGGGCACACCGCGAAGGCAATGCCGGGCAGACCCTCCAGGCATTTGTTGGAGGTGAACAGGATCGCGTCGCATTCCGGTTGCGTCTTCAGGTCGAAGGGCAGCACGCCGAAGGCGGAGACGGCATCGACGATCAGCCGCCGCCCCGCCGCGCGCACCACCGCGCCGACCTCGGCCGGATCGTTCACGATACCGCTGCCCGTCTCGGAATAGACCATGGCGACATGGGAAATGGCCGGGTCCGCGGCCAGTGCCGCCGCCACTTCCTCGGCCCGCACGCCGCGCGTGTCGGGCAGGGCCAGCACCACCGGCTCGCGCCCGGCTTCCCGCGCCAGGCGGATCATCCGCTCCGCATAGGCACCATTATTCGGCACCAGCACGCGCCCGCCGGGCGGCACGAAGGTGCGGATCGCCGCCTCGACCATGAAATGGCCGGCACCCTGCAGCGGCAAGGTCGCGTGGACCCCCGCCACGCCGCCCGCGATATCGCGCACGCGTTCCCGGATGGCGGTGTATTCGCGTCCGAAATCAAGATCCCAGGGTGCGATATCCATGGCCATGGCCGCCCGCGTCTCCGGGCGGGTCTGGACGGGGCCGGGAATGAGCAGGAGCATCGGCAGGACCTTGTGGGCGTTGTTTGGCGCCCGGCCAAACTGCACCCCGCGGCACGGCCGGACAACCCATCCGCGCCCCTTCCGTTGCCCTGGCTCGCTGGGCGGGAAGCGCCGCCCCGCGCCCGGCTCAGCAGCCCGTCTGCCGCGGCACCCGCTCCACCTCCAGCCCAAAGAAGGGGCGCAGACGCGTCCCGAGCACATTGCCGAAGAAGGCCGCCACCATCCAAACCCAGCCATGCAGGCTGCCCGAGGCGATGCCGGAGAAATACGCGCCGATATTGCACCCATAGGCCAGCCGCGCGCCGTAGCCGAGGACGAGCCCGCCCACCACCGCCGCGACCGCCGAGCGCAGCGGCAGGCGGAAATTCGGCGCGTAGCGGCCCGCCAGCGCGGCCGCCAGCAGCGCGCCGACCATGATGCCGATATCCATCACGGAGGTGACGTCGTTCAGCACGCTGCCCCGCAGCGCCGCCTGCTGGGCCGGTGCGGACCAGAAGGGCCGGCTCGCCGCGTCGATGCCCATCATCATGGCCGCCTTGGAACCCCAGAGCGCGAAGGCCGATGTGATGCCCCAGGGCCGCCCCGCCAGAGCCAGGGTCACGAAGTTCAGCACTGCCAGGGCCACCGCGCCCGCCAGGATCGGCCAGGGTCCGCGAAGCAGCCGCGGCAGCCCGGAGCGCGCCGGCTGCGTGCCCTGAACCAGCCGCCCATGCCGCCGCCGCTCCAGCACGACCGTCACGGCAGCGATCAGGGCGAAAATAACGAGGTTCACGGCCAGCGCCGGCACGGCGCCCCAGGTGTTGACCAGCGAGATCGGCGGCAGATGCGGCAGGGCTGCCCACCAGTGCAGATGCGCGGCACCCAGGGCCGACCCCGCCACGAAGGCCAGCAATGTCAGCACCATCCGCACGGAGCCGCCGCCTGCCGTGTACAGCGTGCCGGAGGCGCATCCGCCACCCAGTTGCATGCCGATGCCGAAGATGAAGGCGCCGAAAATGACGGACACGCCGACCGGCGCGACCAGCCCCTGCACCGGCTGCCCGAACAACGTCCCGGCGGACAGCACGGGGAAGAACAGCAGGACCGCGATGGCCAACATGACCATTTGCGCGCGAAGGCCCTCGCCGCGACGGTCCGCGATAAAGACGCGCCAGGCCGAAGTGAAGCCGAAGGCGGCGTGGTAAAGCACCAGGCCGAGCACGCCGCCCAGCAGATAGAGCGCCGCCTGCCGGCCGCTGACCACCTGTCCGAGCAGCGCCATCCCCGCCAACAGCAGCAGGCCGGCTCCCATGGCCACCATGGTCTGTATGCCTGGGGGCCGCGAAAGAGGCGGCGAGGCGGAAAGGGTGGTGGCGGACATGGCGTAATCCTCCCGCAAGGCGCCATGAAAGCGGCACCGCATGGATCGCCGTGAATTGGTAAGCGCCCGCCCTTATTTCACCATTCAGACCAATGTATATGGTGCATTTCACAGTCCTGATCGGCAGAGATGCGGGTAACCGTGCCGCCTCAGCTGGTCCCGCTTTCGGTGGTCTTGTCGCTATTCGCGATCTCCCGAAGCTCCCTCGTGCTCAGCCCGGCCGGAATGGAGCCAGCCAGCGATCCATCCCCCGCATCCTCATGCGCCTTGTCGGTCGGCGCCCCACCGGCAGTGTGGGAGGTGTTCCTGTCCTCCGACTTCGCCTCGGGGCTCGCCTTGTTCTTATCGCCACCACTGCCGCTCATGATCCGCCTCCGGCGCCATGCCCTATCCTGCGGAAACGCCGGGGAACCGGGAGAAGATGCCGGCGGGGCATCATCTCCCGCGATCAGGCCGTCAGCGCGCCCCGCAGCTCGCGTACCAGCTTGCGGCGGATTGCCTGGGCGAAATCCGCATAGTTCCCGCACTCCATCACGAAGGCGCCGGGGCCGCCGATCACCTGGGTGGCGTAGTGGGAGGGCAGATCGGGTTCCTCATTCACCACGGCCAGGGCGTTGATCGTCACCCCCGCCGCCACTGCGGCGTCCCGCACGGGGGCGGAGGGGATGCCGGCATTCCCCGCGCCGTCACCCGACAGGTCCACCACTTCCCGCGCCGCATC
>DATCMG010000386.1:0-5610 GCA_036563555.1 Roseomonas sp.
GGAACATCGCGAATATGGGTGCCTACCTCTCGACCTATGGCCCCTTCATCCCGACCGCGGCCGGCACGAAGGTCCTCGCCAGCGTCTATGGCTTCCGCGCCATCCACGCGAATGTCATCGGCGTTGTCACCAACACCACCCCGGTGGATGCCTATCGCGGCGCCGGCCGCCCCGAATCCAACTACCTCGTGGAGCGCCTGATCGACGCCGCCGCGCGCGAGACCGGCATAGACCGCGTCGAGCTGCGCCGCCGCAACATGGTCCCGGCCTCGGCCATGCCGCACACCACCCCGGTCGGCCAGACCTACGACTCCGGCGAGTTCGAGCAGGTGATGGACCACGCCCTTCGGCAGATCGACTGGTCCGGCTTCCCCGTCCGCCGCGCGGATTCCGCCGCGCGCGGCAAGCGCCGCGGCATCGGCCTCGCCTATTACCTCGAAGCCACCGGCGGTTCGGACAGCGAGCGCGCCGAGGTCCGCTTCGCCAGGGACGGCATGGTGGAAGTGCTGGTCGGCACCCAGTCCACCGGCCAGGGCCACGAAACCGCCTATGTGATGATCACCGCCAACGAACTCGGCATCCCCGTCGAGCGGATTCGCGTCGTCCAGGGCGATTCCGATGAAATCCCGACCGGCGGCGGCACCGGCGGCGCCCGCTCCCTCTATTCCGAAGGCACCGCCCTCCTCGCCACCACCGCGACGGTGATCGAAAAGGGCAAGCAGGCCGCGAGCGAGGCCCTGGAAGCCTCCCCCGGCGACATCGAATTCTCATCCGGCCGCTTCGCCATCGCCGGCACCGACCGCGCCATCGGCATCCTCGAACTCGCACAGGCCCAGCAGGCCCGTGCGGCACGGGGCGAATCCGTCACCCTGCTGGATGCGGCGGAAATCGCCGCCATCCCCCGCCACACCTTCCCGAATGGCTGCCACGTCGCGGAGGTGGAGGTGGACCCCGATACCGGCCTCGTCTCGGTCCTGCGCTACGTCGTCACGGACGATGTCGGCCATGCCCTGAACCCGCTGATCGTCCGCGGCCAGGTGCATGGCGGCGTCGCCCAGGGGATCGGCCAAGCCATGCTGGAGCGCACGGCCTATGACCCCGAGAGCGGCCAGCTCCTCTCGGCCTCCTTCATGGACTACGCCCTGCCCCGCGCCGGCGACCTGCCGGAGATCGAGGTGGCGCTGCTCTCCATCCCCTGCCTCACCAACCCGCTCGGGGTGAAGGGCGCGGGCGAGGCCGGCGCCGTCGGCTCCCCGCCCGCGCTGATGAACGCGCTGGTGGACGCGCTCTCGCCGGACGGCATCACCCATCTCGATATGCCGGCCACGCCCGAGGTCGTCTGGAAGGCGCTGGAAACGGCCCGCGCCGCCTGACCGAACCGCATCGGCGCCCCCTCACCGCATCGCCAGGAGCGGGCGGGGGGCGCCGAGGGGCGCCGGCGGCGCCTCAAGGAAGCGCACCCCCGTCACCCTGAACCCATCGCCCTGCCAGGACAGGTCGAAGGCCACCCCGCCCTCTCCCTGCCGCGGCCCGTATTCCAGCCGGAAGGACGCCAACCCCAGGGGCCGCGCGGAACGCAGATTGGAAAGCGGCACCGTCGCCCCATCCACCCGCCCGCCCCGCGTCCGGAGCGCCAGCCAGGCCGCCACACCCTCCGGGCGCGCCCAGGATTCCGCCATCCGGTCCGCCATGCCCGTCAGGAAGCGGTGCGCTCCCTCCCCGGCACCCTCCGGCACCTCGGCCGCCAGCCCGGCGCGCAGGCTCGCCATCGCCGCCGGCCCGTCGAAATGCCGCAGCAACCCCGGCGCATCGCCCTGCCCCAGAGGCACGGAAAGCCGCACCGCCAACAGCCAGGGAAGGGCCAGCCAGCCCGCAAGAAGCAGCAGCCAGGCCAGCACGGCCAGCGCCACCTGCGCCAGCGGCCGCACCCGGCGGTGCCGTAATGTCGGGGAGAGCAGGAAACGCTCCCCCTCCCAGAACCGCGGAACGGTGCAAGGCGCCGGCCGCGGCACGCGCCGGGTCTGGCGCGCATCATACTCCGCCCACACCTCGTCCCAGAGTTTCGCCCGCTGCTCGGCCCGCATGGCACCGTCCCATCAGTCTCAGGAACAGCGCAATTCTGGCGCCTTGTCTCTTTTTTTGAGACTGAGGCAACAAGTCTGACCAAAGCGTTAACGTCTCAGGACATGAGACGACCCGAAATCAGGCGTGGCGGCGCAGATTGGCCTCCAGCCGCCCCAGCACCGCCGCCAGCGCGGCCACCATCCCGGCTGCCTGGGCATCCGGACCCAGCGGCCGCTCCGGTGGAACCGGCACCGTCGCCGTCTCGGCGAACTGTGCCACCACCCGCGTGCCGAACTGGCTCGTCTCCCGCATCAGCACCGCCGTCATGGAGGCAACCGCCACCCCGCGCCCGAGATCCACATGCAGCGCCACCAGCTCGCTCTCCAGCAGCAGGTCGGGATTCCCGCGCGTCCCCGGCGCCAGCACGGCGGCAAAGAGCCCCGAATCCGTGATCCAGCGCCGCAGTGCCTCCTCCGCCGCCTCGGCCGGTGGTGCCGTCCATTCGGCATAGTATTCCTGCGCCTCGGTCCCATCCGCCCGGATGGAGCGCAGCAGCCTGCTGTCCAGCCCCGGCGCCGCGCCCGTCAGGCGCATCAGCACCGTCTTCCTCCCGGACCGCCGGGGCAGCCCCTCGGGGCGCCGCGGCGCCAGCGGGTAGCGCCGCGGCTCCACATAGCTCTGGTTCACCACCGAGCACCCGCCGAGCAGCCCCAAGGGCGCCACCAACATCATCCGTCGCCGCATCACCGCCTCCTCGTCCAATCCGGCGCCGGTGGCGGGGGCGCCAGCACGGCGGCTCCCGGCGAGCGCCGCAGCAGCTCCGTCGTGTCCCGCAGGCTGCCCGAGGCCGCCCGCAGGTCGCGAAGGGTCGGCGTCAGGTCGCCACCGATGGCACCCACCGTGTTGTTGACCGAGCGCGCAGCCTGCTCCACCTGCGCGATCGCGCCGGGCAGGCGCTGCAGCCCGGCCTGCAGCCGCTCCATCGCCGCATTGGCGTTGCGCAGTGTCCCCCGCACCTCAGGCCCGCCGATCACCTCCCGCGCCTCCGCGATCGTTCCGCGCAGCTCGCCCGACAGCGCCGGCAGGTTCAGATCCTGCACCACCTGCCGCAGCGTCTCCAGCGTCTCCGTCGCGGCGCGCGAGGCCTGGGCCACGTCGCCATCATTCACCTGCCGCCGGAGATCGGCCAGCAGCCCGGCCATGTCGCCCAGGATCTGCTCGATCGGCAGGTTGCTGATCCGCAGCGCCAACTGCTCGGCCACCGAGGTCACCTGCGCCACCGTGCTCGGGATGGCCGGAATCACCAGGCTCTCCGGCGTCCAGGGCAGCTCCTCCACGGGGAAGCGCTCCGGATCGACGAAATCCAGCTCCAGATAGCCCACGCCCGTGATCCCCGTGCTCGCCAGCCGCGCCCGGAGGCCGTTCTGCACCGCCCTCGCGGTGTCCGGCGCGTCCCGAAGCCGCGTGAGGTCCAGCGCGAAGCGCACGAGCACCCGTTGATAGGCCGCCGCGAAAGCCCTCCCGTTCGGCGGCGGGTATTCCGTGGCGACGAGGCTGATCTCCGTCACCTGCCCGAGCTGCACACCGCGGAAGCGAACCGCCGCCCCGATATCCAGCCCCTGCACGCTCTCGCGGATATAGGTCTCGAAGGCCTGGGTGCTCCGCCCCAGCTTGCCGGCCGTGAAGAACAGGATGAATCCCACCCCGACCGCCAGCCCGACCAGGATAAGGATGCCGACGCGCAAATAGAGCCCGCGGGAGGAAGCCGGCATCAGCGGGTCTCCCGCCGGAAGAAGCGCCGCACCGTGTCATTGGGCGGGTCGTCGCGCAGCGCGCGCGGGTCGCCCTCGGCGATCATCCCCTGCGCCTCCTTGTCCAGCATGATGCATCGGTCCCCGATCGCCAGGATCGACTGCAGTTCATGCGTCACCACCACGAAGGTGCTGCCGAGATCGCGCGCCAGGTCCTTGATCAACTCGTCCAACCCCGCCGAGGTCACGGGGTCCAGCCCCGCGCTCGGCTCGTCTAGAAACAGGATCGGCGGATCCAGCGCCCTGGCCCGCGCGATCCCCGCCCGCTTCGCCATGCCGCCCGAAATCTCCGCCGGCAGCCGCCCGGCCGCATCCGACAGCCCCACCAGCCCGAGCTTCACCCGCGCCACATCCTCGCGCGCTTCGCGCGGCAGGTCGGTATGGGCCTCCAGGGGCAGCATCACATTCTCCAGCAGGGTCATCGAGCCGAAGAGCGCGCCTGACTGCCACATGACGCCCAATTGCCGCAGCAGGTTGCGCCTCGCCTCCCCATCCGCCGAGGCGAGGTCGCCGCCCAGGATGGTCACATGCCCCGCGGTCGGCGCGTAAAGCCCGATCATCAGCTTCAGCAGCGTGGACTTCCCGCAGCCCGAGCCGCCGAGGATCACGAAGACCTCGCCCCGCTCCACCTCGAAGCTGACATCCCGGAACAGGGTGCGGCTGCCGAAGGCCATGGCCACGCCCCGCGCCTCGATCACCGCCGGCCGCCCGGCCGCCCCCGGTGCCCTCTCGGGCGCCGCGCGCCTTTCCATCACCCCGTCCATCACCAGCCCAGCCGGAAGAACAGCACGGCGAAGATTCCGTCCAGCAGCACCAGCGCCACGATCCCGCCCACCACGGCGGCCGTCGCCGCATCGCCCACCGCACGCGGGCCGCTGCCGGCCGAAAGCCCGGCCCGGCAACCGATGCCGGCGATCACCAGCCCGAACACCGCCGCCTTGCCCAGGCCACCCAGGAGATCCCCGAGCTGCACGCCCGCATGAACCTGGTTCAGCACCAGCTGCAACGGGAAGCCGGTGCCCAGCATCACCAGGGACATGCCCACCAGCCCCGCCAGGTCCATCAGCAGTGCCAGCACCGGCATGGCGATGGTCGCGGCCACCAGGCGGGGCAGCACCAGCAGCACCATGGGGTCGATCCCCATGATCCGCAGCGCGCTCACCTCCTCGTTCACCGTCATCGTGCCCAGCTCGGCCGCGAAGGCCGATCCGGTCCGCCCGGCCAGGATCACCGCCGCCAGCAGCGGCCCCAATTCCCGCAGCAATGAAATCCCGACCAGCCGCGGCACGAAGATATCCGCGCCATATTGCTTCATCGGAATGGCCGACTGGAAGGCCAGGATCACGCCGATCAGCACGCCCAGCAGAAGCACCAACCCGAAGGCGCGCGTGCCGACCTCGTCCAGGTGGCGCAGCACATCGGCGGCCCGCAGGTCGCGCGGCCGCCTCGCCGCATTCACCACCGTCGCCGAGGCCTCCCCCAGGAAGGCCGCCGCATCCAGCCCGGCATTCCCGCGCCCGATGCCCCAGGCCCCGAGGGAGCGCACGATCCCCAGCCGCCGCGCCGGGGCCGGTGGTGCGGGCGGTGGCTTCGCCGCCGCGCGGGACCGCTCCAGCACCGCAGCCACGGGCCGCGAGGCCCCCTCGACCGGCACATCCGGCCCCGCCACCCCGGCGGCCGCGATCACCAGCGCCGCCCCGCTGGTGTCCAACACATCCAGCCCCGAAAGGTCGAT
>DATCMG010000436.1:0-6099 GCA_036563555.1 Roseomonas sp.
GGCTCCTCCGCATGCCGCTCGCCAACTCGGACGAGCACGTGGATGAGTTCCCCCCCGTGCCCTCCGTCGTCCTATTCACCGAGCCGAAGTCGGAGACGGTCGGGCGCTTCCTGACGTTTCGTAACACGGGCGAGGCCATGCCGGTGACGATGTCGGTCCTGCGCGAGGTGCGCCTCGCGATTGGCCCCGCCGACGACGTGCTCGTGCCCGCGCCGCTTTTCGAGTTCCGCAGCGTGCTGCACCTCGTCGGGCCGGACGGGCCGATGCGCGTCCGCCGACCTTGGCTCTATCTCGACGAGGACGAGGTCGAGGTCCATGTGGGAGGAACATGGCGGATGGCGGACATTCCCTTCGACGGCGGCGATCCAGACGCGATGCCGGAGGGCTACGACGCTGAGATGCTCGCGACGGGGACAAAGCTTTGGAAGTTCCCTGCGGCCCTCGAGGCGCCCCTCCAACTGGAGCACAACTACGTCGTCTGGCGGCCTGTCACAGCGGGCACCTGCCGCGACCTGGTCCTGCGGCCCCGTCACGAGGTGACCCTCGCCATCCCCTCGCCCGAGGGCCGGGACGACGCCCCGGAGACGTTCCTCCCGCCCGGCACTCTCGCTGAGGCGATCGAGGCGGCCCTTCACGTCGAGGGGCCGGAGGGCTTGGCGGGCCGGCTCCGTACGGAAGCGGCGCGGATGGCGGCGCTCGTCCGCGGCTGGCACGTCGGGCGCGAGGGGGCAATGGAGGCCGCACATCGCGCCTTGCGCGCGCATTGGGAGGGACGGTCGTGAGTGAGGCGGAGGGCAGCGTGCGGCAACGAGATCTGGGTGGTCCATCTCATCATCAGCTTGGTTCTGTTCTGGCTGGGGATGACCCGGTGACCGCGCTTGGTCCGAATCTCGGCCGCGTGGCGCAACGAGGGGATGATCCAGCCCGATGGGACAGGCTGGATCGCATGTCGCGGGAATCGGCCTTGGCGCGGCTCACAGCGGAGGCGGGCCATTTCTACGTCTATGTGCTTCTTAAGCCCGACGGCACGCCCTTCTACGTCGGCAAGGGCATCAACCGCCGTATCTTCGGGCACGAGGCCGAGGCGTGGAACACGGCGAAGGCGAGCCATAAGCTCAACCTCATCCGCCGCATCCGGCGGGACGGGGGAGAGATCGGCTACGCCTTCGACGGCTTCTTCCCCGACGAGGTCGCAGCCCATGCACGCGAGCGCGAGCTCATCGCCCTCTATGGACGGCACGACCTCGGCCTCGGGCCGCTGACGAACCAGCTCGACGGCGGCGAGGGAGCATCTAACCCCTCGGCCGAGGTGCGGGCGCGGCATGCGGCAAGCCTCGGGGGCAACGCGGAGGATCCGGAGCGGCGCGTTGCCAACCGCTTCCTCGCCGAGATCGCGGGCGGGCAGGACTCGGTGCCGATCAAGCCGTGGACGATCCTGCGACGCACGGCGCACCTCCTCCGGCCGAGCCCGAACAAACCCGTCCCGAAGCCCACGCCGCGCATGGCGAAGGCCATCGCCGCGAGCGCGATCGCCAACGGCGTGGTGCTGCAGGAGGGTGCGGTCATTCCCCGGCGCCTCGTTATCGAAGGGGTGGAGTGCGTCATCGAGAACGGGTGCGGGGGGGACATGATGCATGCCGGGCTCGTGAAGCCCGTCGAGCCGAGGGGTGTGCCGCTCGGGGAGCGCCTACGGCTCACGGCGCGTGGCCTTGCAGCAGTCATCGCGCATGTCGGGCAGCACAGGCTGGTGGACTATGGCATTCTCGAACCTTGACGCCGAACGCGGGGAAAGAGGACGCATTTCGACCCGATCCCACCGTCCCACGGGTTGAAAAATTGGCTCAGGCCCGGGGCGATCCACACCATAGCCGCCCGTCTCGCCGGCCGAGACTGGCTTCTCCGCGTCATGCGGCGGGCTCGCGACAGCGGGCGCCGTGCTGCCAAGCGCCGGAGATAGGTCTGGGCGCCTCATCCAGCGCCGCCAGGAATGCCGCGCGGGTGGCGCGCGCCGGCCAATGCGAAGCTGGGGCCTATGCTCATCGTCAGCCCTCCTCCCAGCGCGCGAGTTCCTCAGCGAAGGCGCGTTCCGCCCGGCCGGCGTGGCGCGCCCGCCGCTCGGCCAGCCGATCCCCATGCCGGAGCGCGGCGTGCAGGCCGGATGCCTCCGAGTAGTGCTGCACGGATACCTCGGGGGTGTGGCCCATGATGTCGGCAGCATCCATGGCGAGCTCTGGGGAGCGGCGAGCGGCGCTTGCCCGCAACCACTTCCGAACGATGTGCGGCCCGTGTGCCTTGCGGAACCAGGCGTACGTGTGACGCTCGGCAATCCCCTGGAAGCCCTGCTCGGTCATCGGGCCCTTCATCCCCATCCACAACCGGTCGGTGGTCCCAGCCCTGGGAAACCGTGCCCGGGCGTGCTCGAGGTAGTCGGTCAGCATCTTCGACGGCTCGGCGTCGAGCGGGAAATCGAGCACGCGGCCGTTCTTGGTGTGCTCGCCTGGGAACCGGAGGTGCCAAGTGCCGTCCGGGCGGAGCGCGATATGCCGGTCCATCGTCATCGGCACGAGGCTGCCCTCGCGCGGGGCGCGGGTCAGCAGCAGGGCCAGCAGCGCCGCGTCGCGCAGCGCCTGCCACCTCTCCGGCCCGTCTGGAGCCGCGAGACCCTCGCAGTGGAGCTGTCGGACGTGGACCATCACGTCGGCGACGTCGCGCACGATGAAGGGCTTGGGCCCGCCCCGGATCGCCCGCTTGAGGGGCCTGTTCCCGGGCCGGATGACGAAGCTCCAGTCGCGGTCGGGCGCCAGCAGGCGGAGGATCGCGCCAAGGTTCTGCAGCATCTGTCGCCGGCTAGTGGGGGCCAGGCCGCGGAATTTGTTCTCGCGGCGCCAAGCGGCCACCCGTTCAGGTGTCACCCGCTCGCCCGGTCCCTCGACCTCGCTGAGCTCTCCGGTCCGGACGAGGAATTCGAGGAATTGCCCATAGGTGTACGTGTAGTTCCCGAGGGTCGCCGCGCGCAGGTGCGCCGCCTGTCCGCACTCGCCCGATCCGTCGTCATCCGGGGCCAGGGCCCGCTCGAGCACCATGCGGTCTGCCGGTGGCCACTTCTCGCGGGGAATCGAGCGCATGGAGGTGCGTTTTGTCATGAAGTCCTCCGGCGCCGCTGCGCCAGGTTGAGCGCCAACTCAGCCGGCGACATGCTCGCCCTGGTGCGATGCCGGCGCTTGCTGATCGCCTCGCCCAGACGCTGCGCCGCCCCCTGGCGGTTGGACCTGCGGTAGTGCCGGAGCGCGACATCGAAGTGGCCGTGACCCAGTAACGTACGGACATCCTCAATGGCGTGCGGATGGTCCTCGAGGATAAGGGCGGCGGCGAAGGCCCGAAAGGCGTGCACGTTCACCCACTCGCCGGTGTGCTCATGGATGGTTTCGGCAATGGCTTCCGAGAAGCCGTTTTTGGCGCGCGGGCGGTCCTCCCTGTCACGGTTGGGAAAGACCCAGGCCGTCGCGGGATGGGAACCGAGAGGGCGAAAGCTTCGGAGATACTCAGCGACAAGTCCGGCCGCCTCGCCGCGCAGCCAGGTCTCGACCAGCCGGCCGTTCTTGTTGGCGGCGACACGAAGATGCACCTCCGGCGGCCTGCGCCCGCTTGCCTGGGTTAAGAAGAGCTCCTGGTCCAAGCGCAGGCGCGCCAGGTCGTGGAGGCGCAGCGGCAGATGGAGCTCGATCTCGATCGCCACCGCGAGGGCCGCCATCCAGCTGCCCTCCAGGGGCTTCGGCGGGTGGTTCACGCCAGCCTTGCTGGTCCAGCCATCCCGCAGGCAGCGGGCCTTGTGCATCAGCAGCTGCGGCAGGTGCAGGAGCCTCGCTTCAACCTCCGGATCGGCGAGGCGATCGAGCAGCTTGGACAGGTCCTCCGTGATCTCGCGCTGCGGCTTTGGGCGGTACACCGCGAGCATGCGGCGGAACTTCGCATCGGCCTCGCCCGTCAGCCTGCAATGGACCGCCAGTGATCGGAGGGTGTCGGCGAGCAGCGCCGTGCCCGCCGTTGGCAAAAGCTCGGCTGGCTTTCGCGGATTGGGCTTGCCCAGCCGCTGGCGATGCCACCGCAGGCTCTGCAGGGCGAGGTCGAACCGCACGAGGTCGGCCAACTGCGTCAGCGTTTCCGGCGCGCAGCCGGTCTCGACGAGCCCCCAAAGCAGGAGCCTGAGACCCTTCCTGCGGGTCTCGACCGTCTCGGGGCTCGCCGCGTCGTGGACCACCTCATCATCCTCAGCCTCCTCCGGGCCCTGCGCGAGCCAGACGAGGTAGCGCTCGATCTCGGCCTGGAGACTGGCCGGATAGACCGAGAACGGCAGCGCCTGGACCCGTCCCTCGGGCGGGCCCAAGGTCAGGGCCGTGTCCGGCCAGCCAGCGACGTGGATGCGCATTTTGTTCCACTGCCGCGCCACCTCGCGCACATCCGCGCGGTTGTTCGGGCCGCCGCGGCTCTCCACGCGGTGACGCAGGTAGGCCTCGAGGGCGGCATTGGTGACGTCGCCAGGTGCGATCGCTTTTTCGGCGCAGAAGCCCATGAAGGCACGCAGGCGGTGTGGATGGACGGGCGTCGGAAGGGCTTGCAATAACGCTGTCCAAGCGGCATCGCTGACGGGCTCGCGCCTGTAGGCGGGAGCGAGAACGCCGAGGTGGCGCAGCACACGTCGCAGGGCGGCGCGATAGTTCTGGTGGCTTTTCGCAGTAATGCCGAGTGCGTCCGCGCTCGCGCCGTCCATGGCGGGCAGGCAGGTCGCCGGGTCGAGCCGCACGGTGGCCGGGGCTTTCTTGCCGCCGATCCGGCAGAGCAGCAGCACAGCGGAAGCGAGGCTACGCCGCTGGAGCAGCGGCAGCTCCTGACACTCCTGGATCCGGAGCAGGGCCTCGGCGGCCGTCGGGAAGTTCTGGCTGGGGCTTTTCATGGCGGGTTCCTGGACCATAGCAGCCTAGCCGGAAAATTGGGAACAAAGCACGCGTGTTAACCCAGTTATCACTCAGGTACCACTATCCCAATTTTCCAACAAGTATCTGATCCTGCTGCCCACACGCGGCCCCTTCCGACCCAGGCCAGGAGCGAGCACCGCCGCCAAGTCCTCGGCGCCGTAGTAGCGGCGGGAGTTGCGGATTTCCGGGTGCGTCAGACCGGCCTCGTCCCAGTTGCGCAGGGTCCGCAAGCTGCGACCGACCAGAGCGGCGAATTTAGCCGCTGGGATCTGCTTGGGGCCGGTGCTAGGCGCGAAACCCGAGGCGGCTTCGGCGCCGGCTTCAACGGCCAAACTCGGTCGCATGTCGGCGTCTCCGGCCAGGGGAGACGCGTAGAGAGCACCTAACGACGCCGTATGCAGCAAGGATCTCATGCAAGAACAGGCGCTGCAGCGACACCATTCTTGCGAGAGGCGGGTCTTATCCTGCCATCGGATCAGCCGCGCTGTGGCCGGTGCTCCCTCTACATGGCAGAAGGTTCGCCGGACGCCTTGACCCAGCGCCGGACAGCGGTGCGAATCTGAGCAGGACTTCCATCGCCGAGGAGCAAGGGAACAAGGCGCTGCGCGAAATCGCCGAACTGCCCTTTCTTCTCACTTGCGGTAATCTGACCCAGGCCTGACGTGAACCATATCATCCCGAAGAACTCGACAGCCTCCGTCACGTCGCGTGGTGCTGACGGCCGCCCGGCCGGAACTATCGTGTCTTGAGCCATCCCTGACGTTGCACGCGCTATCCATTCGATCGTCGCCGTCGCGATCTCTCCGAAGTCCACAGAATCGTCGATGTGCCCGTAGATCATCCTCTTGAACCCTCGCATGACAGCTTGGCTGCGGCGATCCGACGGGGGTCCGACGTGCAGGTCGATACCGAGCTTTTCCAGGTCACGCGTCGGCATCCCCTCGAGGATTGCCGCAGCTTCCCTCAGCAGCTCCGCTGCATGCTGAAGTCGAGAGCGCCTCTCCTTGGCAGTGGGCTGGTGTCCTCCTGCGCGCAGCACCTCATCTCTGGAAGTTCGTACCTGGTGAATCATCACGATAAATGCGTCCGTAAACCAGGAAAGCTCATCATCATCGGCCAGAAGGCC
>DATCMG010000457.1:0-4733 GCA_036563555.1 Roseomonas sp.
ACCACCACTTCCGCCGCCGGCACGCCGCCCGCACCGGGGCGGTTCTCGATCACCACCGTCGTGCCCAGCCGCTGCGCGAGAAGGGGCGCGAAGAGGCGGGAGACGGCATCGGTCGCCCCACCCGCCGGGAAGGGCACGATCAGCCGCGTGGGGCGCTGCTGCGCCGCCGCCGGACCCGCGAGGGAGAGCAGGGCCGGAAGGGCGAGAAGGGAGCGGCGGTTCATCGGGTGGTTTTCTCGGGAGAGGGGTTCAGGCCTTGAGCCAGCGGCGGAGCCGGGCCGGGGCCTCGGCCATGTCGGCTTCCGGCCCGCAATAGCTGAAACGCACGAAGCGGGCACCGCGATCCCGGTCGAAATCAACGCCCGGCGTGGCCGCGATCCCGGCCTCCGCCAGCATGCGAGCGCAGAATTCCGGGCTGTCATTCGTCAGGTGGCCGACATCGGCCCAGATGTAGAAGGCGCCGTCGGCGGCCGCGATCCGGTCGAAGCCTGCCCCGGGCAGGCCTGCGAGCAGAAGATCGCGGGAGCGGCGATAGGTGGCGCGGTTCGCCTCCAGCTCCGGGATGCAGTCGAAGGCCGCCTCGGCCGCGATCTGGGCGACATGGGGGGCGGAGATGAAGAGATTCTGCGCCAGCCGCTCCACCGGGCGGACCAGGTCTTCCGGCAGCACCAGCCAGCCGATGCGCCAGCCCGTCATCGAGAAATATTTGGAAAAGCTGTTCACCACGATGGCGCTGGGCGAATGCGCCGCCGCCGTTGCCTCCGGCATGTCGTAGGACAGGCCGTGATAGATCTCGTCCGAGATCAGGCGCACGCCATTCGCGTCACACCAGCGGGCGATGGACGCCAGCTCCTCCGGCGCCAGCATCGTGCCGGCGGGGTTGCAGGGGCTGGCCACGATCACCCCGGCCGGGCGCGGGTCCAGTGCTTCGAGCATGGCGACGGTCGGCTGGAAGCGCGTGGAGGCGTCGCAGGGCAGGAGCTGCGGCACCATGCCGAGCGCCGTCAGGATATTGGCGTAAGGTGGATAATAGGGCGCGGCCATCGCCACGCGGTCCCCGATGTCGAAGGCCGCGAGGAAAGCGAGAGGGAAGGCACCGGAGGCGCCGACCGTGACCGCGATGCGCTCGGCCGGGACCGTTGTGCCATAATGCTCCGCGTAGCGCCCGGCGATCCGCTCGCGCAGGCTGCGCAGCCCGAAGGCTTCAGTGTAGCCCATGGGATGACCATCGCGCAGGGCGCGGATCGCGGCCTCGGCGGCGCCGCGCGGGGCGCCCGTGCCGGGCTGGCCGACCTCCATCCGGAGGATCCCGGGCTGCCCCGGCGGGATGGCGGCGGCGCGTGCATTCGCCGCCGCGATCACGTCCATCACGAGGAAGGCGGGGGCATGCGCGCCCCGCCCCACCTTCATTCCCGGCAATTCAGTCGTTCCCGGTGGCCAGGCCGAAGCCGCGCGGATCCGCCACGGCGGAGCAGTTCGACGCCGACACGCTGCCCTGGCAGGTGATGGCAGTGCCGCGCCCCGGCTCCGGTGCCCCGCTCGCCACGGCCTGGGCGAGGGGCACGCGCCGCACCAGATGCAGCCCGGCCGGGCCGCCCGCCGCCGCCGGTGCCGCGCCCTGGCCCGATCCGGCGCCCACATAGCGCATGGTCTGCACGCTGGTGTTCGACAGCAGGATCGCCCCCAGCGGAGGCGCCTGCACGCTGCCCAGCCCGGGGGCGGCGGCCAGCAGGAAGCCCATGCCCGGCACCGTCCGCCCCGTGCCGAACAGGTTGTTCATGGTGAAGGCACAGGCCACCGCACCGCCGTCACGGTCCTGCACCACGATCGAGGTGGTGGCGCCGAAGCCCCCGCCCACGACCGGCGCCGCCTGCCCGGCACCCGCCGCGCGGAAGGCGGCCAGCGTCGCGCCACCATCGGCCGAGGCCGGCAGCACGGAAAGAATGTCGGAGCCCAGCCGCTCCTGCACGGGCGGCACGGCCTGGGGCACGGCGGCGCGCATCTCGGCCACGGTCAGGAAGCCACCGGCGGCGGCGCTGCCCTCCTCCACCCGGCGGGCGAGGCCGCCCTGGTGGAAGTCGCCCACCCCGGCCGTGCGGATGCTGCCAAGGGTGGTGGCGAGGTCCTGCTGCGTCAGCGACCCACCCTCCGAAACCGGCGTGCCGCCCGGCGCGAAGACGGCGCTGGTGACGGGGTCGGCAAGCAGCGGGCCGGAAACCGCCGCGAGATCGGCCGCAAGGGCGCGGGAGACCGGCGTGCCAAAGCGGGCGAGCTGCTCGGCGGGCGCCATGGCGCGCTCGAAAGGCAGGCGGCCCTGGCGGGCATGCAGGGCGAAGAGGCCGCGCGCCATCATCGGCACTGCCGCCGGACGGTCCGCGCCCTGCGGCGCCGAAGCCCGCGCGCCGGGCTGGAATAGAAAGGCCTCCACCTCGTTCCGGCGTGGGTCATAGCCCAGGCAGGCGCCGCCGCCGCCGAGCCCGGCGCGGGAGGGGAGGGTGACGGCCAGGGTGAAGCCCGCCGCGACAGCCGCATCGGCCGCCGAGCCGCCGGCCGAAAGGATGTCACGCGCGACCAGCGCCGCGCGAGGCTCCTCGGCCGCGACATTGCCGAGGAAGCCGCGGACATAGCCCTGCTGTCCCGGCTGTACGGAAGGGCCGCCGCCCAGGGCGCTGCCGACCCGGTCGAGGGTGGAGCAGCCCGTCAGGGCCACGAGGGAAAGGGCCATCGCCGCCATGGCTGGCCGAGAAGGCCGTGCCCGGAATAGGGTGCCGCCCATGCGGAAACCGCTCGCGCTCGCCATCTGGTTCCGGGCCATCCCTGCCGCCGTGCTGGTCATGGCCGCGTTCCTGGCACCCCCCACGGCCCAGGCGCAAGAGGGCCGGGGTCCGATCGCCACCATCCGGGACGCGGAAACGGAGAACCTGATCCGCGCCTTCCTCAATCCGTTGCTGGCGACGGCGGGGGTGGACCGCCGCCTGGTGGAGCTGACCCTGGTGCATGACCGGGCGATCAACGCCTTCGTCACCCAGGGGAACCGGCTTTATATCCACACAGGGTTGATCCAGCAGGCCGAATCCGCCGGGGAGCTGGCCGGGGTGATCGCCCATGAGGTCGGCCATGTGGCCGGCGGCCATCTGGCGCGGCTGCCGGAGGAGATGCGGCTGGCGATGCTGCGCTCGGTCGCCGCCATGCTGCTCGGCGCCGGGGCGGGGGTGGCGGCGCGCTCCTCCGATGCGGCCATGGGTCTGATGCTCGGCGGGCAGACCAGCGCCATGAGCCAGCTCTACGCCTTCACCCGCACGCAGGAGCAGGCGGCAGACCAGGCGGGGCTGGTCTTCCTGGAACGCCTCGGCTGGTCCGGCCAAGGGCTAGAGCGGCTGTTGCGCCGCCTGTTGGACCAGGAGCTTCTGGCCGTGGGCCGGCAGGACCCGTATTTCCGCACCCATCCCCTGTCGCGCGACCGGCTGGATTTCGTGCGGGAGCAAATGGGACGAGGCCGGGCGATGGGAGGTGGCGTTCCGGCCGCGCTGGAGGCGCGATTCGCGATGGTGCGGGCGAAGCTGAACGGCTTCATCGACGCCCCGGCCGCGAGCTGGCGCCGCTACCTGAATGATGACGGCGCCCCGGGCCGCTACGCCCGCGCCATTGCCCAGTACCGCTCCGGCCGCACCGATGCGGCGCTGGAAATCCTGGAGCCGGTGATCCGTGAGCAACCCTCCAACCCCTATCTCCTGGAATTCAAGGGGCAGGTCCTGTTCGAGGGCGGCCGCCCGCGCGAGGCCATCGCGCCGCTCGCCGCCGCCATCCGCCTTGCCCCGAACGAGCCGCTGATCCGCGCCGCCTATGGAAGGGCGTTGATGGAGGGGGGAGGGAACACCGAATCCCTCCGCCGCGCCGTGGCCGAGCTGCAGGCGGCGGCGCGGCAGGAGCGGGACAATGGCTTCACCTGGGCCCAGCTCGCCAATGCCTATGCGCGGCTGGACGACCTGCCGAATGCCGAGCTGGCCCTGGCCGAGCAGGCCATGGCGGAGGGCGACACGGCCGAGGCCCGTTTCCGCGCCGCCCGCGCCGAAAAGGGGCTGCCGCCCGGCCCCGCCCGGCTCCGCGCGACCGACCTGCGGAACGCGGTGCGGCGTGATAACCTCACCTCGGATGAGCGCCGGGCGGAAGACGAGCTCCGGCGAAGGGACAGGAACAGATGAAGCGAATCCTGATGGCCGGGGCCGCCCTGGTGCTGGGCGGCGGCGTGGCCCTGGCCCAGGAAAGCGGGGCCGGCTTCTCACCGGAGCAGCGGCAGGAGATCATCTCGATCCTGCGGGAGGCGCTGAAGTCCGATCCCTCCATCCTGCGCGACGCCGTCGGCGCCATGCAGGAGGCGCAGCGGACGGAGCAGGAGAATACCCGCCGCGAAACCCTGGCCGCGAGCCGCGACGCCCTGTTCAACGACGCGCGTGACCCGATCAAGGGCAACCCGCGCGGCGACGTGACCATCGTCGAGTTCTTCGATGCGCGCTGCAGCTATTGCAAGGCGCTACACCCCAACATGCAGCAGTTGCTGCAGCGGGACCGCAACATCCGCGTGGTGATGAAGGACCTGCCGATCCTTGGCCCGAACAGCGTGCTCGCCAGCCGCGCCCTGCTGGCCGCGCAGAAGCAGGGCAAGTACGAGCCCCTCTATGACGCCCTGCTGCGGCTGCGCACGGAGCCGACGGAGCAGGTGATCCAGGCCGAGG
>DATCMG010000458.1:0-2016 GCA_036563555.1 Roseomonas sp.
GATTCCGCGCGGTCCTCGATGCGTTGGAGCAGTCGGGCGCGCTGAACAGCGCGGGAGCCGCCGAGGCCGGGGAGGCCGCCGAGGCCACCTACCGCCAGGCGCTGTGGCTGACGCTGGGGGCGCTTCTGCTGGCCGCGGCCCTCTCCGTGCTGAGCGTCGCCTGGCTGGCGCGCAGCGTGGGCGGCGGGGTGCAAAGCCTCTCGGCTTCGATGATGCGGCTGTCGCGCAGGGATTATGCCTTCGATCTGCCGGAGGCCGTGCGAGCGGATGAGATCGGCGAGATGGCGCGCGCGGTCGCGACCTGCCGGGACGGGCTGCGCGAGGCGGATGCCCTGGCCGCCGCGCAGGCGGAGGAGGCTGCCGCGAAGGTCGCGCGCGGCGAGCGGGTGGATGGCCTGTTGCGAGGCTTCGAGGCCGAGGCCGCCGAGGTGCTGCGTGGCGTCGCATCGGCTGCGGTGGAGCTGAACGCGACGGCGGGCGAGATGGCGGGCACGGCACAGGACGGGGTCGCGCGCGCGACCTCCGTGGCCGCCGCCTCCGAGCAGGCGAGCGCCAATGTGCAGACGGTCGCGGCCTCGGCGGAGGAGCTTGCATCCTCCATCGCCGAGGTGTCGCGCCAGGTGACGAGCAGCGCCGAGGTGGCCCGGCGGGCCTCCGAGGATGCGCGGGCGACGGATAGCGCCGTGCAGGGCCTGTCGGAAGCCGCGCGCAGCATCGGGGATGTGGTGCGCCTGATCAGCGACATCGCGGGCCAGACGAACCTGCTGGCGCTGAACGCGACCATCGAGGCGGCGCGGGCCGGCGAGGCGGGCCGGGGCTTTGCCGTGGTCGCCTCCGAAGTGAAGACGCTGGCCGCCCAGACCGCGAAGGCCACCGAGCAGATCGGCAGCCAGATCGCGGCCATGCAGGGCGAGACCGAGCGCGCGGTCTTCGCGATCGGCGGCATCGTGCGGACGATCGAGGAGATGACCAGCATCACGGCGCAGGTCGCGGCCGCGGCCGAGGAGCAGACCTCCGCAACCCGCGAGATCGGGCGGGCCGTGGCCGAGGCGGCCGCGGGCACGCAGGACGTCTCGCGGCATACTTCGGGCGTGACCGAAGGGGCGGAGCGCACGGGGGCGGCGGCGGCCCAACTCCGGTCAGCCTCGGGCGAGCTGGCCCAGCAGGCCGAACAGCTCCGGGGCAGGGTCGATGCCTTCCTCGCGGAGATCAGGGCAGCCTGATCACGGCATCTCCGGGCGCCCGAGGGCGCCCGGAGGACTTCAGGGGGCCAGCGGCGCCTCGGCTTCCGCCGGCATATTCAGCCGTGCCGCCTCGACCTTCTGTCGGTAGGACCGCAGCGAGAAGGGGATCATCCCGGCATAGAGGATCCCCGCCGCCGCCAGCGCGGCCCAGGGCTCGGCCACCAGCAGCGCGGCATAGGCGGCGGCTCCCAGCATCAGCAGCAACACCGCCTGGCGCGGGATCTTCACCTTCTTGAAGGACCAGGTGGGAAGGGTGCTGACCAGCAGCCCCGCAATGGCCACTAGCAGGACGGCCGAGACGATCGGGTGGCGGACCGCCAGGGCCAGCCGCTCCAGCCCCCAGCCCTGGAAGGCGAGGGTCACGAAAATCGGAAAGAGTGCCAGCCCCGCACCGGCCGGGGCGGGAACCCCAGTGAAGAACCCGGCCGGGCGCGGCACGTCGTCGGGCGTGGTCGGCGCGTCGATCGCCGCATTGAAGCGCGCAAGCCGCAACGCCATGCATGCCGCAAAGAGCAGGCAGGGGATGAAGCCGAAGCCCCGCGCGTCATGCAGGGTCCAGAGATAGAGGATGAAGGCGGGCGCCACGCCGAAGCAGAGGAAGTCCGAGAGGCTGTCGAATTCAGCCCCGAAGCGGGAGGTGGCCTGCAGCAGGCGGGCGAGCCGGCCATCGATGCCGTCGATGAAGGCGGCGACCACGATCAGCGTCACCGCCTGCTCCCAGCGATCCTCCATGGCGAAGCGGATCGCCGTCATGCCGGCGCAGAGGCCGAGC
>DATCMG010000459.1:0-1542 GCA_036563555.1 Roseomonas sp.
CTCGACCATGTCGGCTTCGGCCTGAAGCCCGGCGGCGAGCTGAAGATCGACACCACGATCTGCAACGAGATCCGCGGCAGCCGCACGCCGGTCGTCATTGATCATGTGGCGGAAGACGCCCTCTATTGCGGCCACCCGGTCCCCGCGATGTACGGCTTCCAGAGCTACATCTCGGTGCCGATCATCCTGCCCGATGGCAGTTTCTTCGGCACGCTCTGCGCCATCGACCCGCGCCCGATCCGCGTGAGCAGCCCCGAGACGGTGGGCATGTTCCGACTCTTCGCCGAGCTGATCGCGTCCCATCTCAACGCCGACGAGGAACTGCAGAGCGCGCGCGAGCAGCTTTCCGAACAACGTGCCCTGTCCGAACTGCGCGAGCAGTTCATCGCCGTGCTCGGCCACGATCTGCGCAACCCCGTCGCCTCCATCGCCTCGGGCCTCCGTTTGCTTCAGCGCAGCGTCCAGGACGAGCCTGGCCGCAACGTCCTCGCGCTCATGCAGTCGAGTGTCGTGCGGATGGGCGGCCTCATCGGCAACCTCATGGACTTCGCCCGCACCCGCCTCGGCAATGGGCTGGAACTGGAGATCTCATCCGAGCGGCCCCTCCAGCCCGTGCTGGAGCACGCGATTGACGAATTGCGCGCCATCCACCCGGGCCGCGTGATCGAGGCCAGCTTCGCTCTGGCGGAACCGGTCGCCGTCGATCACGCCCGCATTGCGCAGATGCTGTCCAACCTGCTCGGCAATGCCCTGTCCCACGGGGCGGCCAATGCGCCCGTCCGGGTCGGCGCCACCACGCAGGACGGCAGCTTCGTGCTTTGGGTCGCCAATGCCGGCCCCCCGATCCCGCCCGAGGCCCGGACCGGCCTGTTCCAGCCCTACATGCGGGGACATGGCCGCCACATGCCGCAGGGCCTCGGCCTCGGCCTCTACATCGTCTCCGAGATCGCGCGCATGCATGGCGGCCGGATCGACCTCTCCTCGGATGCCGAGGAGACGCGCTTCACCTTCGTCATGCCGCTCCATGCCCCGCCGCGGGACGCCTGAGCCGGATTGACCTCCGGAGCACCCGCGTCGCATTGCTGGCCGAAACCGGCCCGGAGCGCGACATGCCCCGCAACCCAGAAGCGCGCCTCGATGCCGCGCGGCGCCTGATCGCCCATCTCGCGGAGAAACTGCAGGCGGATCTCGAAATCCGCCTCTGGAATGGTGAGGTCGTGCCGCTCGGCCCCAATCCGGCCGGCGGGCTGGTCATCGCCCTCAACAGCCCCGAGGTGCTGACCCGCGCCATCCGCCGGCCGCGCCTGACCACGCTGATCGAGCTGATCGCCGCCGGCGACATCACCCTTGAGGGCGGAACCCTGCTGGACCTCGCCGCCCGCCGCGGCACCATGAACCGCAAGGGATTGCTCAAGCGACTCGACAAGCGCCTGCTGCTCGGCTCGCTCCTCCCCTTCCTGTTCCGCGAGAGGACCGCCGCGGCGACGAACCACGCCTATGCCGGCGCCGAGGCGGCGAAGGATGCGGAGGGCCGCGACAACA
>DATCMG010000473.1:0-2009 GCA_036563555.1 Roseomonas sp.
AACGTGCTGCAGGGCGCGAACTTCGTCGTGACGAACCGCGTCGGCGCGGGTGGCCAGATCGGCAATGAGGCCATCTTCAACTCCAGGGCTGATGGCTACACCCTCGGCGCGGTCGCGACCCTCGGCTTCATCACCAAGGCACTTGAGCGCCAGGTGCGCTGGAAGACCGAGGAGTTCACCTATCTCGCCAATGTCGTGGACGATCCGGGCGCCTTCTGGGTCCGTGCCGACTCGTCCCTTCGCAGCATTACCGACTTGCGCGAAGCCGCCGGAAAGCAGGCCGAGGCCGTGTCGGTCGGCACCGCCGCTGGCACCTCCTCGGACGACCACCTGCTGCTCCTCGCCTTCGAGGCAGCGGCGGGGGTGAAGGCGCTGCATGTTCCCTATAACGGCACGGCCATCGCGATACGCGACCTGCTGGGCGGGCAGCTCGACGTCGCTTCCTTCAACGTCAGCGAGGGGCTGACGCTGTTCCGCGAGGGACGCACGCGCTGCCTGGGCCAGGCGGCGACCGCGCGCTGGTCCGCCATGGCCGAGGTGCCGACCTTCCGCGAGCAGGGGCTGGACGTGCTGGGCGGATCGGCCCGCGGATTCGTCGCTCCGCCCGGCCTGCCGGCGGAGATGACGGAGCGCCTGGTCGCGGCATTCCGGACCATCCTGACCGACCCCGCCTTCCTGGCCGAGGCCGAGCGGCTGAACCTGCCGCTGCGCCCGCTCCTGGGCGATGCCTACCGTGCCGCGGTGCAGCAGGAGGAGGCGGGAGCGAAGCGCCTTTACGAGCGCACGCCCTGGTCCACCCAGCCCTGATCGCCTGAGGAGAGCGCCTGCCCATGCCGCATGTGGCCGTCATCGACCCGATCCATCCAGACGGGATCCAGCGCCTGCTCGATGCGCCCGGTATCACGCTGGACCATCCGGGCGCCCCGGCCGGGCCGGATCTCGCGGCGCGCCTGCGCGGGGCGGAGGCGCTCATCGTGCGCGGCACCGTGGTCGATTCCGCCCTGCTCGCCATGGCGCCGAAGCTCCGCATGGTCTGCCGTCATGGTGTTGGCTACGATCTGGTGGACGTGCCGGCCATGACGCGGGCCGGCGTCGCGGTGATGATCACGCCCGAGGCCAATGCTGCTTCGGTCGCCGAGCATGCGCTGATGTTGATGCTGGCCGTCGCGAGGCAGGTTCTGCCCGTGGATGCCGGGGTACGGGCCGGTCAGTGGCGCGTACAAGGCCAGTCCCGCACCTTCGAACTGGGCGGACGCCGCGTGCTGATCCTGGGCTTCGGCCGGATCGGCACCCGCGTCGCGCGGCTCTGCGCGGCCTTTGGGATGAAGGTGATGGTGCATGACCCCTTCATGCCCGCTGGCACCATCCGCGGCGCGGGCTACGAGGCGGTGAAGGAGCGCGATGTCGGGCTCGCCGCCGCCGACATCGTCACACTGCACCTGCCGGCCAGCGATGCCACGCGCGGCATGGTGGATGCCGGTTTCCTCACCGCGATGAAGCCCGGCGCCGTGCTGATCAACACCGCGCGCGGGACGCTGGTGGACGAGGCCGCGCTGGAGGCCGCCCTGCGCTCCGGCCATCTCGGCGGCGCCGGGCTGGACGTGCTGCGGGTGGAGCCGATGACGGAGCCGGTGCCGTTGCTTGCTTGCGAGAACCTGGTCGTCACGCCGCATGTTGCCGCCAGCACCGCCGAGGGACTGCAGCGGATGGCCTGGGACGCTGCGGGAAATGTCCTGGACTTCCTTGCCGGCCGTCCGGACCGCGACGCCGTGGTCAACCCGGATGTGCTGACACCGCGCTGAGCGGCGCAAGAAATCGCGGCGGCGCATCGCGCCGCCGCGGGGAAGCCCCTCCCAGAAGCCCCCTTACGCTCTCACGGGTTTTGCGGCGTGTTCTTGTCCGAGTGCGTTGCGGGCGGCCTGTGCGATCTGGGGTGCGTTGAGGCCGGCGAGGTCGTACTGCTTTTTCGGGCTGTCATGGTCGATATAGAGGTCGGGCAGGGTCAGGGG
>DATCMG010000487.1:0-8751 GCA_036563555.1 Roseomonas sp.
CTCGACATGCCGCCCGAGCACCACGAGGCAGAGGGTGAGCGGCGTCGCCAGGATCAGGCCGATCGGACCCCAGAGCCAGGTCCAGAAAATGGCGGCGACGATGACCGAAACCGGCGAGAGGCCGGTGCTGTGGCCATATACCATGGGCTCGATCACCTGGCCCATGAGCGGCTCGGTGATCAGGAACAGGGCGGCGGTCCAGATCACCATGGACCAGCCCGGCTCCGTGCCCGCGGCCAGCACCAGGGGCAGGGCAGCGGCCAGGATCGAGCCGACATAGGGCACGAAGCGGAACAGCGCGGCGAGGATGCCCCAGACAACCGGGCTGGGCACGCCGATCAGGAACAACCCGATCGTCACCATCACCCCGAAGATGGCGTTCAGCATGAGTTGAGCGAGGAAATACTTGCTGAGCCGCCGCCCGGCCTCGTCCAGCGCCTCGGTCGTGCGGTGGAGGTCGTTTGATCCAAAGAGCCGGATCAGGCGGTCCCGCAGATCCTCCTGCTGGAGCAGGACGAAAACGGCCACGATGAAGACGATGAAGGTCGTCTCCAGCGGACCCAGCACGGGCGAGATGATCTTCCCGACCATTTCGATCGGCGAGGACTCGCCCTGCCGGATCTCGACGGGAACGGGGCGGCGGTCACCCTGGGCCGCCAATCCCGGCAGCGCCGGAGCCGCGCCGCCGGCATCGCCGGGGGCCGGGGCGATGCCGCCCGGCGTGCTGCCGGGCGGGACATGGGGTGCGGCCTCGTTGTTCAGGCGGTGGGAGAGTTCGTTGATGCGGCCGAGGAAGGAGCCCTGCGCCGCTTCCACCTTTTGCTGGATGGCGCTCTGGTAACGCGGCGCATCGCGGGCGAGGTTTGCGATCTGCACCCCGATGATACTGCCGATCAGCAGGATGATGCCGAGGGCCAGGACCACCGACAGCAGCACGGCGGCGACGCGCGGCAGCTTCAGGCGGCGGAGCTGAGTGACGATGGGCGCCAGCACGAAGGACAGGAGGATGGCGAGGGTGATCGGGATCAGCACCTCGCGCGCGAGATAAAGCCCGGCGACCGTGACCACGCCCACCACGACGGCGAGAAGATGCGCCACCTCGGGGCTGGGGGGCGGCTGGACCTGGGCTGGCGGGCGCTGCTCCGGCGCGGTGGTGGTGCTCATGGGCGGCAGGTCGGGCTCCGGGTTTCAGAAGCCTAGAACGCCCCGCAACGGTTCCGGTGCATCCTGCCGCCGAAGGGGACGCAAAAAGCTACGTCAGCGTCCCCTCCTGCCCCGGGCGCGGCTGTCAGCCCGGCCGGGCCTTCTCCCCGATATCCCACCAGAGCCCGGCCATCAGGCCCAGCCCATCGCGGAACAGCGTGCCCAGCCCGTGCTCGTCCGGACCGTGCTGGCCGCAGCCGCCATAGGAATGGGGGATCCAGATCACGGGCGTTCCCAACTCCTGCCGGAAGAATTCCGAGGGACCCGAGGCGCCAATATTGGGGATGATGTTCGGCGACTGGCCGGAGGTCTTCGCGAAGGAGGCCACTACCGCCCGCACCCAGGGATCGTCGGGATCGGTGCGCGAGGCCTGGAACATGTCGCGCTCCGTCACGGGCACGACCTCCACCTCATGGAAGCCCTGGGCATCCAGATGGGCACGGAGCGCCGGCACCACCGTCTCGCCCTTTACATCCACCGTGTGCCGGAGCTGGATCCGGGCGCGTGCCGTGCCGCCCACGGCATTGACCGGCGATTCCGGCTGGCCCGAGATGCTGGCCAGCACGATGGCGCTGCTCCAGGCATAGATCCGTTCGGAGGCATTGAGGCCGGGCTCGCCCCAATCCGGTTCCGGCACCGGCGCGCCAGGCAGGGCTTCCGCCTGCACGGCCTTGGCCGCCCGGCGGACCGATTCCGGCACCTCGGCCGGCGTCCAGCCCGGGACCAGGATGCGGCCATCGCGCGAGATGATGCTGGCGATGGCGTGGGCGAGGATCACGCCCGCATCCTTCAGCAGGCCGCCCCAATGGCCGGAATGGTGGCCGCCCTCCCGCAGGTTCACCACCAGATCCATGGCGATGCCGCCGCGGGTGCCAAGCGTGACGTCGGGCACGGTGCGCGACACGCGGGGGCCGTCCAGCGCGATGAAGACATCGGCCGCGAGCAGGTCCTTGTGCTGCCGGACGAAGGGCAGCAGGCCAGGGGAGCCCGCCTCCTCACCCGTTTCGACCATGATCTTCACGTTGAAGCCCAAGCGCCCGCCGCGCTCGGCCATCACGGCGGCCATCGCGTCGATGCCCAGCAGGTGCTGGCCCTTGTTGTCCACCGTGCCGCGCCCGTAGATGCGGTCGCCCTCGATGGTCAGCTTCCAGGGGTCGAGCCCCTCGCGCCAGCGCTCGGGCATGGCGCGCACCACATCGCCATGGCCGTAGAACAGAACGGTGGGAAGGGATGGATCCTCGATCCGGGTGGCGACCAGGACCGGGCCGTGGATCGGATCGGGATTGTCGAGAACCTGGGCCTCGAAGCCCATTTCCGCCACCATTGGGCCGAGCACCTCGTGGCAGTAGCGCTCCAGCTCCGGCTTGCGCTTCGGCGGGTGGCTCTCCGTCTGCACCGCGACGAGCTTCGCCAGGCGCTCCACGAAAGTGCCGTCGTCGTATTCCTGGTACGCGCGCGCGATCGCGCCTTCCCGGTTGCCTGTCACGTCATTCTCTCCCTTGATCGCGCTGAATTACGGCGCCGGCCTCACGGCGGCGACATCCAGGACCTCGTCCACGCGCGGCTCGAATTTCAGCCCGCGCCGGGCGGCGAAGATGGCCTTCTGGATGTAGAGGGGCGCGATGGCCACGTCCTCCATGGCCATCCGCACGGCGCGTTGCAGCAGCGGCTCGCGCTTCGCCGGATCGGGCGTGCGGCCTGCCTCGTCCAGCACCGCCTCGAATTCGGGATTGGCGTAGCGGCGGTTCGTGCGTGCCGCGTCGCGCAGGTTGAGGATGGAGCGGAGGGGGTAGGAGGCCTCGCTCGTGGCGGCGGTGCCGCCCAGTAAATAGGTGGAGAATTCCTGCTTTGCCTGGCGCCCGGAATAGCTGGCCCAGGGCATGGCCTCCACCGTGGTCTGCACGCCCACACGCTGCCACATCTGGCCGATCGCCTGCAGCACGCGGGCATCGTTCGGGTAGCGGTCGTTCGGGCCGTGCAGGGTGATGCGGAAGCCGTTGGGGTAGCCGGCCTCGGCCAGCAGGCGGCGCGAGGCCGCGGGGTCATGGACCGGGACCAGCCCCGGCACATGGCCGCTCAGCCCTTCCCGCACCACCTGGGCGGCGGGGACGGCGGAGCCTTCCATCACGCGCTCGGTCAGCGCACCGCGATCGATGGCCATGGACAGGGCACGCCGGACCCGCACATCGCGCAACGGGCTGACCGCCGGCTTCTCCCCATTCGGCCCGGTGACGAAGGGCGTTTCGTCACGCAACGTGTCGATGCCGAGATAGACGATGCGCAGCCCCACCGTTTCCTCCACGGTGATGCGCGGATCGGCCCGCAGCCGCGACAGATCGGCGGTGGGGACGCCGTTGATCACGTCCACATCGCCGGAGAGCAGGGCGGCGGACCGGGCGGCGGCGTTGCGGATGGTGCGGTTCACCGCGCGTTCGTAATGCGGGCGCGGTCCCCACCAGGCGTCGTTCCGCACCAGCTCCACACGCTCGCCGGGCGTGAAGGCGGCGAAACGGTAGGGACCGGTGCCGACGGCCAGCGAGCCATCGTTGAAGCCCGCCGTCGTCGCATTCTCGTGGATGCGGCGGCTGAGCATGCCGACCCAGGAGAGATTGGCGGGCACCAGCGGGTCTGGCCCCTTGGTGTGAAGGCGGACCGTGTGGGGATCCACCACCTCCACCCGCGCGATGCTGGCCGTGAAAATGACAAAGGAGCCCGGGGAGTTCGGCACGTTGGGAACGCGGCCGATAGTAAAGGCCACGTCCTCGGCGGTGAAGGGCGTGCCGTCGTGGAACTTCGCCTCCGGCCGCAGCTTGAATTCCCAGATTTCGGGAGAGACCGAACTCCAGGAGGCCGCGAGGCCGGGGCCGATGCTGCCATCGGCGCGCAACGTGGTCAGCCCGTCGAAGATCTGCCGCGTCACCTCGACATTCGGCGTCGCGGTGTAGAAATGCGGGTCGAGGCTCGTGACCGTCGCGTTGTTGCCGAAGGTGAGGGTCTGCGCCCCCGCGGAGGCGGCGGCGAGTGCCGCCACCAGGCCAATCACAGCCCCCTTGATCCCGTGCATCGCTTCCGCTTCTCCCCCCCTTGTTCCGCGAGACGCCCCAGCCCGATCAGTGGATCGCGTGGATTGCGTCGCTCAGCGTACCGAAGAGGCGGTCCACATGTGGCTTCTCCACGATCAGCGGCGGGGAGAGGGCCACGATGTCGCCGGTGACGCGGATCAGCACGCCCTCGTCGAAGCAGTGGCGGAACACGTCCATGGCGCGGGCGCCGGGCTTGCCCTCGCGCGGTGTCAGTTCGATGCCGGCGATCAGGCCGAAATTGCGGATGTCCATCACGCCCGGGGCGCTCTTCAGCGAATGGGCGGCTTCTTCCCAATAGGGCTCGATCGCACGGGCGCGGCCCGGCAGGTCCTCTTCCCGGTGCAGCGCCAGGGTGGCGATGGCGGCCGCGGAAGCGAGGGGGTGGCCGGAATAGGTGTAGCCGTGAAACAGCTCGATCCCGGCGGGGGAGCCGTTCACCACCGTGTCATACACCTCATTCGAGGTGGCGACGGCGCCCATGGGCACGGCCGCGTTGGTCAGGCCCTTCGCCATGGTCATGATATCCGGCACCACGCCCAGGCGGTCTGCGCCGAAATCGGTGCCCAGGCGGCCGAAGCCGGTGATGACCTCGTCGAAGATCAGCAGGATGCCGTGCTTGTCGCAGATCTGGCGCAGGCGCTGCAGATAGCCCTTCGGCGGCACCAGCACGCCGGTGGAGCCGGCCACCGGCTCGACCATCACCGCCGCGATGGTGTCGCCATGCAGGGCGACCAGATCCTCAAGCTTGTCGGCGAGTTCGATGCCATGCTCCGGCTGGCCCTTGGCGAAGGCGTTGCGGCTGAGGTCATGGGTGTGGGGCAGGTGGTCCACATAGGGGAGCATGGCGCCGAACTGCTTGCGGTTGCCGCCGATGCCGCCCACCGACATGCCGCCGAATCCCACGCCGTGATAGCCGCGCTCCCGCCCGATCAGGCGCACGCGCTGGGACTGGCCGCGGGCCTTCTGGTAGGCGAGCGCGATCTTCAGCGCGGTGTCCGCGCTCTCGCTGCCGGAGTTGGTGAAGAACACCTTGTCGATTCCGGCCGGCGTCATTTCGGCAACGCGCGCCGCCGCCTCGAAGGCGATGGGGTGGCCGAGCTGGAAAGTCGGCGCGAAATCCATCAGAGCGGCCTGCTTCTGGATCGCCTCTACGATCTCGCGGCGGCCATGGCCGGCATTGCAGCACCAGAGCCCCGCCGTGCCGTCCAGCACCTCACGGCCTTCCGGCGTGTAGTAGGACATGCCCTCGGCCCGGGCGAGCATGCGTGGATTCGTCTTGAAATAGCGATTGTCCGAATAAGGCATCCAGAACGATTCGAGGTTGTTCGGACGCGGGAGGGACAGCTCGTTCATGACAGGGGCACCTCAGGGCAGGGGGGCAGCATGGCCGATGCCGGGGCGGTCGAACAAGGAGGCAGGCCTGAAAATGATTGTTTTCCTATAATAATTGAGCATATATTCCGGCCAGCATCTTTGGCAGGAGTCCATCCATGGGTTTTCCCCTCATCGCCATCGCGGCCTCCCTGGCGCCGGAGATTGTGGGCCTGATTGCCGGTGACCGCGCCGGCACCGTGGCCGGAATGGTGGCGGAGGCTGTCCGGCAGGCCACGGGGACCGAGGACCCGGCGGTGGTCCGGGCAACCCTGGCGGCGGATTCTGAAAAGGCCGGTGCATTGCGCATCCGCCTGGCGGAAATTGCGCTGGAGGGAGCGCGCCTCTCCGCGGAGCGCGAGGCCGGCCAGCGCAACGCCGAGCTGGAGGCGTTGCGCGCCACGCTGTCCGACACGCAATCGGCCCGTGCCAGCATGGTGGAGATGCTGCGGGGTGGCAGCCGGCTCGCCTGGGGGCCGGCCACCGTCTCCTCCCTGGTGGTGCTGGGTTTCTTCGCGGTGCTCATCCTGCTCGTGACGCTTGATGCCGGGGCGGACGGGGCGCGCTTCGATCCGCAGGTGGCATCCATCATCAACATCACCGTGGGCTCGCTCGGGGCGGCCTTCGCGGCGGTGGTGAATTTCTGGATCGGTTCCTCGCAATCATCGCGTGACAAGGACGCGATCGTGGGGCGCCTGCAGGAGGCGCAGACGCGGCAGGTGCAGACAGCAATGGCGACGCTGCGGGATGCGGCACCTTCGCCCATCCGGCCCGTCTCCTTCGCCACCCTCCCGCGCTCGGCCGAGGATCGCTTCGATGCTTGCCTGGATGCGGTGCTGGAAGCCGAGGGCGGATTTGTGAACCACCCCTCCGATCCCGGCGGCG
Source organism: Roseomonas sp. (assembly GCA_036563555.1). Taxonomy (GTDB): domain Bacteria; phylum Pseudomonadota; class Alphaproteobacteria; order Acetobacterales; family Acetobacteraceae; genus Roseomonas. The sequence continues at coordinate 6,543 of DATCMG010000487.1, forward strand.
CCACCAATATGGGAATCACGCGCCGCACGCTTTCTGAGTTCCGCGAGGTGGAGGCGACGGTCGAGGATGTGCGGGTGCTGACCCGTACCGAGGCTCGCGAGATCTACCGGGCCCGCTACTGGACCCCGATGCGCTGTGCCGAACTGCCGGCGGGGATCGACCTGATGGTGTTCGATTTCGGGGTGAATGCCGGGCCGGGCCGCAGCCTGCGGCTGCTCCAGCGCAGCGTTGGGGTGGCGCCGGACGGCTCGATCGGGCCGATCACGCTGGCGGCGGTGCGGGCCTGCCGGGCGCCGGACCTGATCGCCCGGTTGGCCGAGGGGCGCCTGGCCTATTACCGCGGACTTGAGGCCTTCCCGATATTCGGACGCGGCTGGACGCGGCGGGTGGACCATGCGCGGCAGGGTGCGCTGGCTATGGCCACCGAGCCGCGGCCCCTGCCGATGGCAGCATGACGCGGGCCGCTCGCCGGGGGGTTCCCCCCGGCGTGCTGGTGCGGTAAGGGAGGGCGACGGACCCGTAGCTCAGCTGGATAGAGCGTTGCCCTCCGAAGGCAAAGGTCGTACGTTCGAATCGTATCGGGTCCGCCAATTTTTTCAGGTACTTAAATCCAGAAGTGCCCGGCTCCAGAAGCCTCCCAGCAAGCAGATAGCGAGCAGCTCAGCGGGACATCGGCCGGGTCGGATGACCTGCCCCCTGATAGCGCCTCTTCCAGTTGCTTCGCGAGCGGCATTGCCGATTCCCGGCGCAGCACCGGTTTGAGACGATAAGGACGTCCTCAAGGAATCGCCTTGCTGACCCTTCGCGACCCCCGAAAAGGGGGCATCGGCAACCTGGGTGATCGTCCCGAGCACTATGCTGCACGAGCCGGGCATCTTCCGCCGGCGTCTACTGGCCTTCCGCCCTCGTCACCGGTCTATCGTGCCCGCCCGCGGACCCCACCCAGTCGGAGTGGGGCGCTGTCCGGGCCGCAGGGGGCCTGCGCTAAGGTCTGGAACCTTCCCCTTCTGAGGTCAGGCTGCGGAGACGGCGTCCTTCTCGGCCTCAATCTCGCGCCGGATGCCGAGGACCTTGGTGGGCGACACGCCGGTGAGGCGCGCGATTTCCCGGATACCCCGGCCCTCGACAAGCGCCGTGCGGACGCGAGCCGTAGCGGCGGCAGGAAGCGCCGGCCGTCCGATCCGGCCGATGTCCCGCTGGGCTGCTCGCTATTTGCTTGCTGGAAATTCGGTAGCCAAATTGGCGTTCTACCGCATGCTTGGCTCCTATGGATGGAGGTACAGAAGGCGGAGCCCGACGACGTCGGATTGGGCTTCGAGAGGTGCGGGCTCTGGATCCCGGCGAGACGATCTGGGACACGGCCGTCACAGGGTTCGCGGCACGCCGGCAGCAGAGCGATGCCGTCACCTATGTCGTCTACTATCGGACCAGCGAGGGCCGGCAGCGCTGGTTCCGTATCGGCCGGCACGGCAGTCCATGGACCCCGGAGGAGGCCCGAACTAAGGCCCTGCGGGTGCTGGGCGGGGTCGCCCGGGGCAGTGACCCGGCCGGTGATCGTCGATCCCGTCGTGGTGCGACCGGGGTCACGGTTTCGGACCTCTGCAACCAGTACCTCGCTGATGTTGAGGCCGGCCGCCTGCTGACACGGCGCCGGACCGCCAAGCGGCCTTCGACCATCGCGACCGACCGGAGCCGCATCGAGGCCCATATCCGTCCCCTCCTTGGACACCTGCCGCTCGCGGCAGTGACCCAAGATGATATCGAACGCCTCCTCCACGACATCATCGCCGGGACGACCCGCAGGCGGGCCAAGCTCAACCGTCCCCATGCCCTCTCGAATGTCTGGGGCGGCCGCGGTGCGGCATCACGGTCGTGGGGCCTGCTAGGGGCCGTGCTGGCTTACGCGGTCCGCCGCGGGCTCCGGGCCGACAATCCGGCCATTGGTGTGGTGTGACCTGCCGATGGCCGTCGAGAGCGCCGGCTGCGGGAGGTGGAGTACAAGGCCCTCGGGGCCGGGATGGCCGCGATCCGGTTCCTCCTCGTCACGGGCTGGCGCCGCGGTGAGGTACTGGGTCTGCGCTGGCAGGAGGTCGATCTGGTGCGCCGGACCGCCCACCTTACCGAGACCAAGACCGGGGCCAGCATGCGCCCTCTCTCCAAGGCTGCCTAGGAGGTCCTCAAGGCAATGCCACGTGGGGGCGAGATCGTG
>DATCMG010000511.1:0-2060 GCA_036563555.1 Roseomonas sp.
GATGGCGCCGATGTCCCAGGCCTCATCCTCGGTGAACCCGGCCTCGGCCAGGGCGGCGTGGTCGGCATCACCGACCAGGTGCGACTGGGTCGCGACCTTCAACGCATGGTCGAGCATGGCCCGCTGGCGGTGCGGCAGCCCGGCCTTGCGGTAATTGGTGGAGACGAGATCGGCCACCAGCGGATCCTTTGCCCGCACGCGCAGGATGGCCCCATGCGCCACCACGCAATACTGGCAGGAATGGGCCGCAGAGACGGCGACGACGATCATCTCGCGTTCCGCCGGCGTCAGGCCCTCCCGCTTTTCCATCAGCGCGTCGTGATAGGCGACGAAGGCGCGGAATTCGTCCGGGCGGCGGGCCAGAAGCAGGAAGACATTGGGAACGAAGCCCGCCTTCTCCTGCACGGCAAGGATGCGCGCGCGGATATCCTCCGGCAGCGCGCCCAGTTCGGGCACGGGGTAGCGGAAGGGGCGGGGGGCGTCACTGGCCATGGGCGTTTCCGTCTCCTGGGCGCCCCCTCCCAGGCGCGAGGGGGGCGCCGGGGAAGGGTAGCACGGGCCGGTCAGCCCCGCAGCGTGGCCCCGGTGGCCTTGGTGACGGCGGCGACGATCCGGGCAATCGTCGCCTCGATTTCCGCATCCGTCAGGGTGCGCTCGCGGGGCTGCAGCACGACCTCGAGCGCGAGGGACACCTTGCCCTCGGGCAGCCGGTCCCCGGCATAGCGGTCAAAGAGCGAGACCTCGGCCAGGAGGTTCCGCTCCGCGTTCCGCGCGGCGCGGAGCAGGGCGTCCGCCTGCACCGTGGCATCGACCAGAAAGGCGAGGTCGCGCCGGACAGGCTGGAAGGCGGACAGCTCCGGGGCGGCCTTCTTCTTCCGCTTCGGCTCGGGGATCGAATCCAGCAGCACCTCGAAGGCGACCGCCGGGCCGTCGATGCCCAGGGCGGAGAGGACGCGCGGATGCAGTTCCCCGAAATGGGCGAGCGGCAGCTTCGGGCCGCTGCGAAGCACGCCGGAACGCCCGGGATGGTAATGCCCGGGCGCATCGGTCGTGACCGTCAGCGCCGCCGGCGAGAGGCCGAGGGCCAGCAACACGGCCAGCGCGTCGCCCTTGGCGTCCAGCGCGTCCACGGCGCGCGGGGCCTCGGACCAGTGGCGCGGGGTGCGGCCGAGCCGCAGCCCGGCGGCGGTGGCGAGCTGCCCCTCGGGAGCCGGCGCGGCATAGGAGGCGCCGATCTCGAAGAGGGACACATCGGCGAAGCCGCGCGCCGCATTGCGCCCGGCGGCCAGGAGCAGGGTGGCAACCGGGGTCGGGCGCATCTGGTCCAGATCGGCGGCGATGGGATTCTCAACCCGCAGCGCCTCGGATGCGCCGCCGAACAAAGCGGCCGTGGCGTGCGCGGTAAAGCCGAAGGTCACCGCCTCCGCCAGGCCGCGCGAGGCCAGCACCCGGCGCGCGAGCGCCGCGCGAGACTGGCGCGGGGTGAGGGAGGGAAGGGGGAGCCGGCCCTGGCTCGGCAGGGATACGGCGGGGATGGCGTCCAGCCCTTCCAGCCGCAGCACCTCCTCCAGCAGGTCGCATTCGGCCTCGACGGCATCCGCACCTTCGGCGGCGGCGCGCGCGCGGGCGGGGTCGATCCCAGGCTCCTGCGCCATCTCCGTGCCGCCAGCCCGGTAGGCGGAGCGGGAGGAGGCGATGTCGTTGCGCCAGGAGGGAACGGCGACGGTCACCGAGGCGGGGCCATGGGCCTTCACGGTGAAGCCGAGCTTCTCCAGCGAGGCAACGGCGCCCTCCGCCGGGATGGACGAGCCGCCCAGGCCGGCGATGCGCTCGAAGCGGAGCGTGGCGTCGCGCTGCCAGGCGGGTTCGACGCCAGCCTCGGTAATGGTGCTTGCCTCGCCGCCGCAAAGATCGATGATCATGCGGGTGGCGGCCTCCAGCATCGCGCGCTGGGCGGCGGGATCGAGGCCACGCTCGTTGCGGGCGCGGGCATCGCTATGCACTTGGTGGCGCCGGCCGGTCAGGGCGATGCGCACGGGATCGAAAAGCGCGCATTCGAT
>DATCMG010000518.1:0-4889 GCA_036563555.1 Roseomonas sp.
ATGGGCGAGAGGACCTCAAGGAACGGGTCCTCCTGCGTCGGGTCCACGTACCCGAACTTATCCTGCACATTCTTGTCCATGTAGAGGACGTGGTCGGGAACGGAGAAGACGTCGCCGGGCAGTGCGTAGCCTTCCTTCCCGAGGTCGGTGTTGTTCAACACCATCTTGGCGAAGGAGTTGTTCTCGAGTTCGTTGAGGAAGTTGAGGCCCTGGACGCGTGACAGGTAGTAGAAGCGGTCGGCGTTCTGCAGGTTCTCCAGCTGAAGCTCGAAGACGAAGGAGAAGGTGGAACCCAGCATGCCGCCGAAGGCCATCTTCTTCTCGGCCATTCCGCCGACCCACAGGTCGACGTCGTCAAGGCCGCCCAGCTTCGTCGCATACTGGCCGGTGCCGCTGAGGAAGGCCAGGCGGTCGGCCGGGTTGAGGCTCGCATCGCCAAACACCAGCTTCATCGCCGCTTCGCGCTTATCCGCGACACTGCTTACCGACGTGATCGTGTCATGCGTTCCGTAGGCCGCAATGAAGTTCACGATGGAGGCCGGGTTCTTCAGGTTGAGCGCGAAGTCCGTCCAGTTCTTGTAAGGATCAAGCTGGCTATCGCCGCTCGCGGCCTCCTTGAACTGCGCGCGTGCTGCGTTCAGCGATGGGATGCCGGTGTCGCGGCCACGGGCAATGTTGAGCGCGGCGAGGTCGAGTGGGATGCCGACAAGCTGATTGCGCAGCACATCGGTAACGAACTCGTCGATCTCGTTGCCAACCTGGCTCGTCATGCCGCGGATGATCGCGCCGGCGGCAACGTCGTGCTTGATGGTCTCGGACCCGAAGGCGAGCGGATTCAGGAAGGCATCGAACAGGTCCAGGCTGGCGTCGGTGCCATCGGCATTGGTCGCCGCCACCTTCTGGGTCAGCATGGAATGGCCGAAGCGGTATATGACATGCGCGAATTCGGCAAAGATGGCCGGGTTGATGTCCACGGACGGGTTGAAGACGAATGCATCGACGTCCGGCTGGACCTTGCGAGCGAACTCCTCGAACACGAGGTGCTGGTACTGCATCTCAGTCGTGAAGCGTGCCGCCTGGAACAGGCGCTCACCATCCCAGGAGAGAGTATCAGCGAACGCCTTGATGGCCTCGGGGCCGCTCACCGAACCCAGGTTGAAGTCGGTGGGCAGGTCCTCAAGAAGCCACTCGTTGAGGAAGGCGATGTCGCCGGACTCGATGGCCCGCTCCTTCACCTGCTGGACGGTATGGTTATGCTCGGAATGGAAGATGTGGTGGACAGTCGAGAGGCCGATGTTCTCGTTGCCGCGCCCGTCGCCCGTGATGTAGTGCGCGTCGAGAAGCTCGTTATCGTAGGCTGTCTGGCTGCCTCGGATGTTGACGGGACCGGCCGATCCGTCCTCGTTCTTGTATCCAACGCTATCGTCTCCGTCCGCCTGCAGGACGCCGCCGGCGATCACCGGCACAGCCGCGTGCGCGATGTCGTCCAGGAAGGCGTGGCCGGTGCGTACGGCTCCAGCGGTGCTGATCGGTGCCAGAGGGTTGCCCTCGACGAACACGTCATCGCCGCCGCCGAACTTGTTGTCGGCGCCCAGGCTCGTGACAAGCTGCGGGAACCCGTTCGGGCCGCGCACGAACTCGCCATACTCGTCCATGACAAAGAGCGGGATATTGGTGACGTCAGCATCGGTCAGGTTGATGCCGAGGATGGTCCTGGCCTGCTCCTTGACGTCGGCCCAGGTCGCAAGCCCGCGGTCACCCTCCAGCAGCTTGCCGGTCGCGAGGGGTTGTCCGCCAACGAGCTTGTATTCACGCAGGAACAGCTGGTGCGAGGAGTGGGAGGTGTAGGTCTGGTTCTGGTCAACCCAGGGGGTCGTCAGGTTCGCGGGATTGTCCGGCGCGCGGGTGAGCGCCATGAAGTTGGCATGGCCGTCGTCGGCGGTGCCGGCAACTCCGTCAGCGCCCTTGTCATACAGCGGGTCATCCTGCTGGAGCGGGATGTAGATGGTTCCGTTGCCACCCTTCGTGACCAGGTCCAGGCCATGGTCGAAGAACTGGCCGAACAGGGTGAACCAGCCGTTATAGGAGGCCGACAGGCCTTCGTCAGGCGAGACATTCGGGATGACGACGCTCTTGCCGTCCATCTCGACGCCGTGCTTGCCGAGCGCGGTTTCAAGCGCCAGGTCAGCGGCTTCTTTCTCGGCGTCCGTATCGGCGATTTTCGTCGCCTGATAGGCTGCCCGGATTTCATTGAGAGCAGTGGTCAGCGCCGGGCCCGTCACGCCGGCATAGGTGAGTGCCGCGCTGATGGCGGCCGGATTCTCCAGCGTCTGATCCACGATGAGGTTCGAGATGATGCGCGGGTCCGCATCCACCAGCGTTCCGCCGCCGAGGCCCATGGACGCCGGCGAGGGCGCGCCCTTCTCCGCGTAATTGCCATCCGTGAAAACGATCTGCCCCGGGCTGCCAGCGCCGAAGACGATGCTGTCGTCGCTCTCGTTGCGGTAGACGGGATTGGTGAGGCGGACGAAGGGATTGTCGGCGGCACCCCACTCTTCACGGCCCGCGACGAGGTTGTTGTAGCTGCCGTCGACCGTGCGCAGCCCGTATGGGGACAAGGTGGTGGGAACTGCCAATGGCCCGGTCACAGGTGCAGTCGGGTCCATGACGACATTGCCATCGGCATCGAGCCGGATGTCCTTCAGCGGTATTCCCGCCGAATGCGCCTCCGCGATCTTGATCTGCTTTAGGATGAAGTCGAGGTCGTGCTTGATCAGGTTGACCATGGAGGCTGTTCCTTCCGGACGCATGCAGTCCCAATCTGTTGGGACATTCTTGAAAAAGAGACGTGTTGGGCCGATGCGTCCCACATGCCGTGGAAAGCCGCCTTGCCGCCGTCTGTTGCTTGAGGGAGCTAGGTTACGGAGTCAGTTGGCACATCTGCGCCAACAACTCCGTACCAGATCAGCTCGGATGCAGGGTTGTTTGCGGCTGAACGCCGCATTTGCCGTCGCACTTCGGCCCAAGACTGAACATGACGTGCTCCTGGTTCGCCGCATCCTCGCCCGCGCTCATCATCGATCGTCGCGAGCGGCTGGTTGCTTTTTTTTCGACAGCGCAACTTTGGGCGTTAAGCTAATAATTAGACAATTCACGAAATCGGGAGATCGTTCCGAAACGAGCATAATTACCAAATTGGCGCTGTCGTTGGGCAGGAAGCTGACCCGGATGCGGCGCGAACAGTGCGCTGGATCCGAAGAATGACGGCGACGATGTGTGAAAGCCGCGATGTGCAACACCGATGGCGGGCTGTGCGCTTGCTGCGCCATGAACCGAGTCGGATGTGAGGTCCGTGTCATCAGCTTCGGCGATTCGGTCCCGGTTCAGCAGAACGGGTGGGCCGATACGGCGAGCTTTGGAATTCCGGACAGGCCTGCTGATCACTGCGGAGTCGCACAGGCGAGCGCATCTGGCGCGCCGGCCGGTACGACGAAGCAGCTTCGGGGCAGAAGCAAGGTTGAGTAGCTCTGGTCGTGCAATGCTCATTCGACGCGCGCCAGGCCCTCGGCGGGTGCGACGCGCGCGGTAAGCGTCACGGCTTGCCGTCCACGCGTGAGATGGACGCCATCGCCGGAGATCCGTGCGACCTGCCAGCCATCCACATCGTCGCCCACCCTGACGCGCACGATCCGATCATCGGCAAGCCGTAGCAGGGCGAGCGCACCACCCGACCGTAGCGCCACGCCTGTCGCCGCGAGCGGCGGCTGCGGCTCCGGATCTATGCGTGGAACAACGGGCGGCGTGATGACCGGCGGCCTTCGATCGGCGTTGAACAGAGGGCGCGCGCTCTGCTCCGACCACGGACCAGTGGGCGGCTCCGGCAGGGACGCGATCGGTGCCGCGTTGGACACGTCTGAAACGGGGCGCAGCAGCGGCTGAGGGGGAGCCAGGGCCTCCTGCCCCACGGACAGGTAACCCAGGCCAGCACAGGCCGTGAGCAGCAATGGCAGGCGCATGCTCATGGCCGCGTCTCCTCACGCCGAAGCGCGCGGAGTTGGAACTGCACGTCGAGCGGCCTTCGCGTGCCAACCCCGCTGGTCGCCAGGGTCAGGGACTGCACCTGTATGAGAGCCCGCCCAGCCTCAAGCTCGGAAAGAAGGGCCTGCAAGCCTTCGGGACTGGTCTGTAAGCGCGCCCGGATGCCGACCATCCCGCCCCCCGCACGCTCCTCGGGAAGGGTCTCGAGACTTTGCACGCTGCCCCGGTGGCGTCCGGCCGCATCCCGGACACGGCGCTGCAGCTCCGCGCCGGCGAGTGCATGGCTGCCTGCCGAAGACAGCTCCGCGGCACCGGCGAGGGCACGCCGCAGGGCTTCCCCTTCGGCCGTGAGGGTGGCTTCGCGTGCGGCCACCGCCCGTGCGCGGGCCTCGATAGCGAGCGCGTCCTCGATCCTGTCGGACAGATCGGCGCGGGTGGCGAGCCATGGCGCCACGATCACGAGCCAGACGAGGATCGGGGGAACGAGCAGGAGTGCCAGGGCGGCTGCCCGGCGTGCCGTGGGGGAGAGCGTCATCATCGTGCGACCACCTGCACCGGCGAATCCACGGTCACGCCGTCGGGGACGACGCGCAACTCCAACTGGAAGCGGTCCGCCGTGTCACGCGGACCGCGGGTGACCGGAGCCGCGAAGCGGACCCCCCTGAAGATGGGGGATGCATCGAGCACCTGCAGCAGCGCATCGGAGCGCGCCGCGAAGCCCGAAACGGAAAGCTGATCACCCGACAGGCGCAAATCCGTTAGCCAGGCATCGTCAGGCAATCGCCGCGCAAGCTCTTCCAGGATGACGACGGCGGCGGGCCGCCCGCTGCGCAGGCCCAGCGCTGCCGAGA
>DATCMG010000556.1:0-3684 GCA_036563555.1 Roseomonas sp.
ATCGAACGGGGCCTGCATCGTGGGCTGGGCCCACACGCCCTTCGGCAAGCTCGAGGATGCGCCGGATGCCGAGGCGCTGATTGGCCGCGTCGCCCGCGCCGCCATCGAGGATGCCGGCATCGATCCGGCTGAGGTGGATGCGGTCTATGTCGGCCATTTCAACGGGGGCTTCCAGAAGCAGGACTTTCCCTCCTCGCTTGTGATGCAATCCATACCGGAGCTGCGCTTCAAGCCGGCCACGAGGCTGGAGAACGCCTGCGCCACCGGCTCCGCTGCCATTCACGGCGCCATGGACTTCCTGGCCGCTGGGCGCGGGCGTTTCACCTTGGTGGTCGGTGTCGAGAAGATGACCGCCATCCCCAGCGCCCAGGTCGGCGATGTGCTGCTCGGCTGCGCCTACCGACGGGAGGAGGGTGACATCCCCGCGGGCTTCGCCGGGGTCTTCGCCCGTATCGCCGATGCCTATTTCCAACGGCATGGCGATCAGTCGGACGCGCTGGCCGCCATCGCCGCCAAAAACCACCGCAACGGGGTGGACAACCCCTATGCCCAGATGCGGAAGGATCTTGGCTATGAGTTCTGCCGCACCGAAAGCGAGCGGAACCCCATCGTCGCTGGTCCACTGAAGCGCACGGATTGCAGCCTCGTCTCGGATGGCGCGGCCGCGCTGGTGCTGACGGATGCCGAAACCGCCGCGTCGATGAACAAGGCCATCCGCTTCCGCGCGGCGGTGCAGGTGAACGACCTCATGCCCATCTCCGCCCGTGATATCACCCGCTTCGAGGGCGCGCGCGAAGCTTGGCGCCGCGCCTATGACGCGGCTGGGGTGAGGGTTGGCGACCTGTCCTTCGCCGAGGTGCATGACTGCTTCACCATCGCCGAGCTGATCGACTACGAGGCGATGGGCCTGGCGCCGGAAGGGCAGGGGGCCCGCGCGGTGTTGGACGGCGTCGTGGCCAAGGGCGGTCGCCTGCCGGTCAACGCCTCCGGCGGGCTGAAATCCAAGGGGCACCCAATCGGCGCCACCGGGGTCTCGATGCATGTCCTCTCCGCCATGCAACTCGCGGGGGAGGCTGGCGGGATGCAGGTGCCAGGGGCGACGCTCGGCGGGGTCTTCAACATGGGCGGCGCGGCGGTCGCGAATTACGTCTCGATCCTGGAGCGCCTGCGCTGAGGGCTCAGCGCCCGCTCCTCATCGGGTCGGAAATCTACCGGGGATCGACCTATGGGCCGAAGCACCCGCTGGCGATCCCGCGCGTGCCGGCAACGCTGGACCTGATCCGGGCGCTGGGATGGCTGGACCCCCGCCGCTATCTCGACAGTCCGCGTGCCACGCCCGAACAGCTCGCCCGCCATCACACGCCCGACTACGTCGCCGCCCTGCAACAGGCCGAGGCCGAGCAGACCGTCCCGGCAGAGATTCGCGAGCGACACCACATCGGCGCCCGTGGCAACCCGGTGTACCGGGAGGTCTTTCGCCGCCCGGCGACGAGCGCCGGCGGGGCCATCCTGGCGGCGCGGCTGACGCGGAATGGCGGGATCGTGCATGTCCCCGGCGCCGGCACGCACCACGCCTTCCCCGACCGGGCGAGCGGCTTCTGCTACTTCAACGATCCGGTGATCGGCCTCCTTGAATGGCTCGATCTCGGCCTGGACAACATCCTCTACATCGATATCGACGCCCATCACGGCGATGGCGTGGAGTTCGCCTTCCATGACGATCCCCGCGTCTTCACCCTTTCGATCCACGAGGCCGGGCGCTGGCCCTTCACAGGCCGGCTGGAAGACCGGGCGGGCGGCCATGCCCGCAACATCCCCGTGCCGCAGGGCTTCAACGACACCGAGATGGACCACGTCCTGCACGCGGCCATCCTGCCCATCCTGGGGCATCTGCGCCCCCAGGCCGTCATGCTCCAATGCGGGGCCGATGCATTGGAGGAGGATCCACTCGCCCGGCTCTCCCTCTCCAACAACGCGCATCTGGCGGTGGTCAGGGCGCTGATGGCCGAGGCGCCACGGCTGATCGTGACCGGTGGCGGTGGCTACAATCCCTGGACGGTCGCCCGCTGCTGGGCCGCAGTCTGGGGCACGCTGGACCGCCACCCCATGCCGGAGCGGCTGCCGCCGGAAGCCGAGGCCGTGCTCCGTGCGCTGGAATGGTCGCGCGCGGCAGGGCGCAACCCACCGGATCACTGGTCCACCACCCTGATCGATGCCCCGCGCCCCGGTCCGCTACGCCCCGAAGTGGCCGCGGCCTGCGCGGCAGTGATGATGGACCTACCCTAGGCTGGCACGAGCAGGCTGACCGCGGCCTGGGCGGCAATTCCCTCCTCCCGCCCCGGGAAGCCCAGCCGCTCGGTCGTGGTCGCCTTCACCGAGACGCGGTCTTCCGGCACTCCGAGCAACTCCGCCACGCGGGCGATCATGGCCGGGGCATGCGGCGTGATCTTGGGCCGCTCGCAGATCAGGGTGACGTCCGCATTGGCCAGCACCCCGCCGCGGGCCGCGATGCGCCCGGCGGCGTGGCGCAGGAAGTCGGCGCTATCGGCGTCCTTCCACTGCATCTGGCTTGGCGGAAAGTGGCGGCCGATATCACCCTCGGCCAGGGCGCCATAGATGGCATCGCACAAGGCGTGCAGCCCGACATCGGCGTCGGAATGCCCATCCAGCCCCATCGCATGCGGCACCTCGATCCCGCAGAGAAAGAGCGGTCGCCCCTCCACGAGCCGGTGCACGTCGAAACCGGTGCCGACGCGCGGCAGCATGCGCGGCAGCATCCCCGCCTCCACCCGCTCCAGGTCGCCGGGATAGGTGATCTTCACATTGTCCTCCGATCCGGGAACGAGGCGCACGGTATGGCCGGCGGCTTCGAGCAGGGCCGCGTCATCAGTCGCACCCTCCTGCGCTGTCCGGTGCAGGTTCAGCAGCAGGGGGAAGCGGAAGCCCTGGGGCGTCTGCGCGCGGGAGAGGCCCTCACGGGGAACCGTGCGGATGATGGTGCCACCCTCGCCCAGCTTCAGCGTATCGGCCACGGGTTGCGCCGGGATCGCACCCTCGGCCGCCTCCAGCGCCTCCAGCACGGCGGCCACGGTGCCGGGCGGCACCACGGGGCGGGCGGCGTCATGGACGAGCACCACCCCTGGCGGCTGCCCGGCCAAGGCTTCAAGCCCCGCGTGCACGCTGGCCTGGCGCGTGGCGCCGCCGGCCACGGCCGGCAGCACGGGCAAGCCAGCAAGAAGCAAATCGACCCGTCCCCGTTCCGCCTCGGCACAAACCGGCTGGATCGCCTCCACCAGCCCGTCCCGCAGCAGCGCCTCAGCCGCGTGCCGCAGGACGGGGCGGCCCAGCAACGGGAGGAACTGCTTGGCCTCGGCGGCGCCCAGCCGTTCCCCGCGCCCTGCCGCCATCAGCAACGCCGCCACCCGCATTCCGTGATTCCCGCTCATCGCGGCTGGAACCTAACGGCGCGGGGGAACGCCGCCCAGGCCCCTGCCAAAGCTAACATGCGATGGTGCTTGACCACGCACCTGCCCAGTTGATAGGCAGATGCACATGTCACCAACAACACGCATCGGAGAGACTGCCCATCCACAGGGCAGGTCGCAGCTGCGCCCTATCGTGCTCGGCGGCATCTGGATCGAGCGTCCCGTCATCCTTGCTCCCATGTCGGGAGTGACGGACCTA
>DATCMG010000596.1:0-9327 GCA_036563555.1 Roseomonas sp.
GCGCGAGATGGCCCGGCGGGGCAAACCTTTCAAGATGTTAATGTGAGGGTCAAGCCGGCACCCGGCTCGGCAGCCCCAGCCGGCCCCATTCGATGGCCGGGCACCGATCCATCACGATCATCACCCCCGCCGCCCGCGCCCGCTCCGCCGCCGCAGCGTCCCAGATGCCGAGTTGGAGCCAGACGGACTTCGCGCCCAGGCGGATGGCCTCGTCCACGACGGGGCCGGCATCCGCGCTGCGGCGGAACACGTCCACCATGTCGAGTGGCGCCGCTTCCTCCAGCGCCGCGACGGAGGGCACGCCATGCACGGCCCGGCCATCGAGGGTGGGATTCACCGGGGTGGCGTCATAGCCTCGCTGGAGCAGGAAGCCGAAAACGCCGTTCGAGGGACGGCTCGGCTTGTCCGAGGCACCCACCACCGCGATTCGGCGGGTCTTCAGCAGAAGATCCCGAACCTGGTCGTTGCTCAACCCGTCCCTGGCCATGTCATCTCTCCCGAAGGCGTACGGGGCAGTTTGGAGGGGGTGGCCTCTCGAAGCCAATGGTCCGCTTCAGTGAGGCACCCGATTGGGGCATCGATGCGGCGAGCGCCGCCTTTCGTGAGCCGTTCTGCACCGCTACACCGGACGCGACATGCCCGCACTCCGCTCCCTGACCGCTCCCGCGCTGATCCTCGGTGCGCTCGTGACGATCCTGGCGTGGTGGATTCCAAACCGCCAGCAGGCCGGCGACGTGCCGATGGTGACGGAGCGCTTCAACAGCGTCTCCTTCGCCCCTTTCCGCGAGGGCCAGAGCCCGTTGCGCGACATCTTCCCCACGGCCGCGCAGGTGGAGGAGGACATCCGCCTCATCGCTCCCCGGGTGCGCGCCATCCGCAGCTATGCGAGCATCGAGGGCCAGTACGAGACGGCCGAGATCGCCGGCCGCCATGGCGTGAAAATGTGGAAGGGCGCCTGGCTGGGCCGCGACCTCCGCCAGAACGACCGCGAGATCGCCGCCCTCATCGCCACCGCCAACCGCCACCCCGATGTCGTGGAACGCGTGGTCGTCGGCAACGAGGTGCTGCTGCGCCGCGACCTGCCGGTGGAGGAGCTTGCCCGCCAGCTCGACCGCGTGAAGGCTGCCGTGCGCCAGCCCGTGACCTATGCCGATGTGTGGGAGTTCTGGGCGCAGTTCCCCGAGCTTGCGCGCCATGTGGACATCGTGACCATCCACATCCTGCCCTATTGGGAGGACGAGCCGCTCGGCGTGGACGTCGCGATGGCGCATGTGCGCGACGTGTATCGCCGCATCAAGGCGATGTTCCCCGACAAGCCCATCGCCATCGGGGAGATCGGCTGGCCCAGCGCCGGCCGCTGGCGCGAGGCCGCCATTCCGTCGCGCGTGGAGCAGGCGGTGTTCCTGCGCCGCTTCATCCAGCTCTCGCGCGAGGAGGGCTTCGACTACAACCTGATCGAGGCCTTCGACCAGGTCTGGAAGTACCGCAACGAGGGAACGGTCGGCGCCGCCTGGGGCCTCTGGACGGCGGATCGCCAGCCGAAATTCGACCTGTCCGGCCCGGTGCGGGAGAATCCGTGGTGGGCCTGGTATGCGGGCGCGGCGCTGCTGCTGGGGGGCGTGATGTTCGCGGCGGCCGTGCGGGCCTATCCGGCCGCCTCGCGCTGGAGGCTGGCGTTGCTCTCGGCCGCGCTGGGCAATGCCCTGGCCTATGCCTTCTGCGGCACCTGGCCCTATGCCTTCGATGAGCACCTGAAGCTGGCCGGGGTCGTGAACCTGGCCGGGCAGGCGCTGCTGGCCGCGCTGCTGCTGCGCCGCGCCGGCGCAAGGCTCTCGAACGACCGCGTGGAGCCCCCGCGCAACGGCGCCCAGGCCAGCGCCAATATCCGCTCCCTGTTCCGCGGGCGCTTCCGTTTCCGGGACTGGCGCGCCTTCGCCTTCGAGGATCTGCTTTTCCTCTTCACATTCACCGCGGCCGTGCTGCAGATGATGCTGCTCTTCGATCCGCGCTACCGCGACTTCCCCTTCCCGACCTTCGCCGTGCCCCTGGTGGCGGTAATCGCCCGCGCTCTGCTGCGCGACCTGCCGCGCAAGGGTGGCGGCTGGGCGGAATGGTTGGTGGGCGGTGTACTGGTGGCCTGCGCCGTCGCCAGCGCGATCATGGAAGGGCCGCACAACATCCAGGCCCTGGGCTGGAGCGCCTGCGCCATCGGGCTGGCGGTGCCGCCGCTGCTGCGGGCGGGCCGTTCAGCCTCCCGGTCCGAGGGCCATGTCCGTCCGCCCATGCTCCGCGAGAAAGCGGAGCCCGAGCGGCGTGACGCGCACGGGCTCGGCGCGAAGGAGGAGGCCACGATCGACCGCTTCCTCCCACACCGTCAGCCGGGGACATGAGGTCCGCCAGGCTTCCATGAGTTCGCCATAAGGGCGTGGCCGCCGGGCCACCCACTCCACGAGGTCCAGGACCAGTGCGTCCGTGACGCCGGACATCCTCCCGCCTCCTACCCGCTGCGACGAAGCAGTTGGGCACGGAGGGTGGGAGAGTCCATGCCCCTGCCTTCCGGCCGTGCTCGCCTCGGCAGGGGCGGGCCGCTACTCCGCGCGCAGTCCGCGCGCCTTCACCACCTGGCCCCAGCGGCGGAACTCCTCCGGGAACATCGCGGTGAAGGCGGCGCGGTCCTTGGTGGCGGGAAGGGCGCCGAAGCCTGCGATCCGCTCGCGCACGGCGGGATCGGCCATGGCCTCGGCCAGGAGCGCGGCCATGCGTTCCACGCCTTCCGGCGGGATCGTGCGCGGGGCGAGCAGGGCCTGCCAGCCATCCACCTCCATTCCGGGAATGCCCGCCTCGGCGAAGGTCGGCACATCCGGCAATTCCGCCAGGCGCTCCGGCCCGGCCACGGCCAGCGCCCGGATCTTCCCGGCACGGATATGCGGAAGCAGGGAGGAGAGAGTGAGGAAGCCCATCCCCACATTGCCGCCGAGCAGGTCGGGCATCAGCACGCCCTCACCACGATAGACCACGCTCTCGATCTCGGCGCCGGTCCGCTCGTTGAACAGTTCGGCGGTGAGGTGGGAGAGGGTGCCGTAACCGGAATTGGCTGAGGTCAGCGCGCCGCGCCGGGCCTTGGCGGCCGCGATCAGCCCGGCCACGTCGCGGATCGGCGAACCGGCCGGCACCACGGCCAGGAAGGGCGTGGAGGCCACCAGACCCAGCGGCACGAAGTCGCGCACCACATCGTAGCCCACCGGGTTCTGCTGCAGATGCGGCACGATGGTCATGCTGATGCTGCCGAAGAGCAGCGTGTGGCCGTCATTTGCCTGGGCCGCGGCTGCCGTGCCGATGATGCCCCCCGCGCCCGCGCGGTTCTCGACCACCACGGGAAAACCGCTGGTTTGCCCGGGCTGCCCGAGCTTCGGTGCGAAGACCTCGCCCAGCATGCGCGCCAGCCCATCGGCCGGGCCGCCGGCCGCGAAGGGCACGATGATCCGCACGGGGCGGTTGGGCCAGTCGGCGGCCAGGGCCGGGCGGATGGCCAGGATGGGCGCGCCGAGGGCAAGGGCGTGGCGGCGGGTGAGGCGCATGGTGGTTCCTCCGTTTTCTGAATCGGCCTTCAGGGCAGGATGGCACCATCCTGGCGGAGCCGGGCCTGGAGTCGCGCCATGTCGGCTTCCGCCACCGGCGCATTGCCCTGCACGGACTGCGCCGCCGCCAGCCCCGCCGCCTGCCCGATCGCCATCACGATCGGCATGACGCGGATCGCCGCATGCGCCTTGTGGGTCGCCGAGATGCCGCGCCCCGCCACCAGAACATTGCCGAAGCCTGACGGCACGAGGCTGCCGAAGGGGATGGCATAGGCGTGGTCGGCGCCGAACTCCTCGAAATGCAGCCCGGCGCCCTTTGGGGGGTGGATGTCCATGGGATAGGCGCCCCAGGCGATCCGGTCGGGGAAGGGCGTGCCGGCATGCAACTCCGCCTCGGTCAGCAGGTGGCGCCCGGCGACGCGGCGGCTCTCCCGCACGCCGATCACCGGGGCCGTGGCGACCAATCTTCCGCCGGCGCAGCCCGGCACGCGCTCCGCCAGGAAGGCGGCAGCGGCCAGCGCCTGGCGGCGGCCCTCCACCTCGGCGGCGGAGAGGGCGAGCGGATCGGTGGCGTCGAAGGCCACCCGGCTGATGTTGAACCAGGCGTCGCGCGTGCCCTCGATCCGGCTGGCATGCAGCGCGGCGCGTGCGAGGCGGCCCTCCTCCACGCCCTGCCGGGCGAGGGCGGCCAGCTCCGGGCCGGGAATGGCCTCGAAGGTGTCCAGATCCATGGGGCCGAAGCGGAACATGGCGGTGGCGGGCTGCATGAACTGGCCCTGGGCCAATTCCAGAAACTCAGCTCCCGCCCGGGCCAGCAGGTCGAGGTCTCCGGAGGCGTCGATTACCGCCTTGGGCTTCACCGACCAGGGGCCGGCCTTGGTCAGCACCCGCACGGCCGTGATCGTGCCGCCTTCGCGCTCCACATCCAGCAACGCGGCATGGAACAGCAGCCGCACCCCGGCCTCCGCCGCCATGGCGTCCAGCACGGGCTTCAGCAATTCGGGATCGTAGCAGACGCGGTCCATCCGATGGCCGGTCGACATGGTGAAGTGGCTGTGCCCGTCGCTGCCGCCAATGCCCTGGAGGCGGCCGACGATCTCCTCGGCGATGCCGCCCACGGTGCGGCGGCCCGACCGCGTCTCCCATCCGACGAACTGGCCCACCGCGGCCGCGGTGGCGGCGCCGCCGAGGAAGCCGAGGCGCTCCACCAGCAGCGTGTCCGCCCCGGCCCGCGCGGCGGCGATCGCGGCCACGGTGCCTGCCATGCCGCCGCCCATCACCAGCACATCCGCCCGGAGCGTCGTCATGGCCGCGTTCTCCCTGAGGCCGCGGTAAACGCCTGCGGGACGAGGCGTCAACGCGGGGCTTGGCGGCTCCCCTGACCGGGAATGTGCAACGGGACCGCCGGCAAGGCGTTTCCCAGGGCGGCGGCGCACGGCCGGCCAACCCGCGACAAGTCGAAAACCCTCGCACGAAGGCAGACCGCCATGGCCCTTTTCTCGAAGCCCATCAAAACGCTGGACGACCTGTTCGTCCACACCCTCCAGGACATCTATTACGCCGAGAACCGGATCACGAAGGCGCTGCCCAAGATGATCGAGAAGGCGACCGATCCGCAGCTGCGGCAAGGATTCGAGCTGCACCTGCAGGAGACGAAGAACCAGATCGTCCGGCTGGAAAAGGTCTTCCAGATGCATGGCCAGCCCGTGAAGGGCGTCACCTGCGCCGCCATGGACGGCATCCTGGAGGAAGCCGAGGAGGTGATGGGCGACGTGGAGGACAAGGAGGTGCTCGACGCCGCCATGCTCGCCTCCGCCCAGGCCGTGGAGCATTACGAGATCACCCGCTACGGCACCCTCGTCGCCTTCGCCCGCCAGCTCGGCCGCAATGACTGCGCCTCGGTGCTGGAGGAGAACCTCGCGGAGGAAAAGGCGACCGACAAGAAACTGACCATGCTGGCCGAGAGCAAGGTTAACCGCATGGCCGCCTGAGGCGTTATCGACTCCGCCTCGGACGATCCACCAGGGGCAACCAGGGGCGCCGGTTCGCCATTCCCGAAGGGAAGGCAGGGCCGGCGCTTCCGCGTTCAGGGCAGGATTCCCAATAGCCGCGCGGCCATCGCCCCGGCATCGCCGCCGGCCAGCACCGTCTTCTCCCGCGACGTCGCCCCCTGCGTCACCGAGACGCGGGAGGGCGCGACGGCCAGCGCCTCCGCCAGCAGCGCGCAGATGGCGCGGTTGGCTCGCCCGTCCTCCGGTGCCTCGTTCACGGCCACCTTGATGCGCGGGCCGTCCGCGCTCTCGACCAGCCCCTGCAGGCCGGGCCGCTTTGCGCGGGGCTGGGCCTTCACGCGCAGTTCCAGCCCGCCTTCCACCGCGCGCCAGGCGGAAGCGCGTGGTGCGAGGGCCATCAGCCCCGCAACGAAGCCACGGGGCGGCGTGCATTCGCTTCCACCCAGGCCCAGCCGCCGAGCGCGGCGCCAATCATCCCCCAGGTGGCGTTGAAGTTCAGCACCGCGATCACGCCCAACGCCACGGCCGCCGCCCGCACCGCGAAGGGCGCGCCGATGAAGGCCCAGATGCCCAGCGCCATCGCGCCGGCGCCCCAGAGCTGCCAGTGCTGGAGCCAAAGCAGCACCGCGCGCGGCTGGCAGGCGAAGGGGGCCTGGGACAGGTCGAGGCAGAGCGCCCCCATCTCGCGCGGCTCCACCTGGAGGTGGCGATAGGTCACCATCAGCCCGATGGCGGCGCCAACGGCCAGGATCGCCAGGAGATCGCGCTTTGTGATGGTCATGGCACCGGAATCGCGCGATCGGAGCGGCCGTGCAAGCGGCATCATTGGGGCAGCGCCTTGAACCCGCCGCACTGCGCGCGACCTTGGGCGGGATGAAGCTTCCCCTTTTCGACCGTGCTCCCCGCGTCGCCGTGGTCCGCCTCCAGGGCGTCATCGCCCCGCGCGCCAATGGGCTCGCCGGGCCCACCCTCTCCGCCGCCGCGCTGGACCCCGTGCTGGAACGCGCCTTCGGGCTGAAGCGCCTGGCCGCCGTGGTGCTGGCGGTGAACTCTCCCGGTGGCTCGCCCGCGCAATCCTCCCTCATCGCCGCGCGCATCCGGCAGCTTGCCGGGAAGAAGAAGGTGCCCGTCATCGCCTGTGTCGAGGACGCGGCGGCCTCGGGCGGCTATTGGCTGGCCTGCGCCGCCGACGAGATCGTGGCGGACCCGACCAGCATCATCGGTTCCATCGGCGTGATCGCCGCCGGCTTCGGCTTTGAGGAGGCGATCGCCCGGCTGGGCATCGAGCGCCGCCTGGTAACGGCTGGGGAGGACAAGTCCTTCCTGGACCCTTTCCGCCCCGCCGATCCCGCTCAGCAGGAGCGGCTGCGTGAGCTGATGGACGCCTTGCATCACGAGTTCATTTCCTGGGTGGAGGAACGCCGGGGCGGGAGGCTGCGGCGCGAGGGGGAGCCTCTTTTCACCGGCCGCTTCTGGACCGGCCGCCGCGCGCTGGAACTCGGCCTGGTGGACCGGCTCGGCGATCTTCGGGGCGAGGTGACGCGCCGCTTCGGCGAGCGGGCGGTCATCGTGCCGCTCGGTGCCCGCCGGCCGCGCCTGCCCTGGCGCCTGCTCTCCGGCGCCGCGCTGGACCCGGCGGGATCGGTGGAGGGCGCGCTGGCGGCGGCCGAGGCGCGGGCCACCTGGGGGCGGATCGGGCTCTGACCTCGCCTGATGCCCGGCGCTCCGGGAGCGTGTCATAGGTGCCGGGTCTGGTACTTCAGGGCCTGCGGGGCCACCTCGAACACCGTGGCACCTGACAGAAGAAGCCCGAGAAGAAGCCGTGTCGGGTCCGTTGACGCTTTCGGGAAAGCTTACTGCCGCCGTCCAAAATTCACTGCGAAAGCAATCGTCTAATTCCTGGCACGAAACTAGCTTTCCTACCTGCAAAGCACTGCCTTGGGGCATTGTTCAAAACAGTTTCGGATGGGCTTGAAATGAAGAAAGCGATTCTGGGCGCCGCGCTCGCAGTTGGATTGGCGACCACCGCGCAAGCTGCGCCTGTCACGACCGATCCGGGCACCCTGAATGCTTTGGGCGAGATCCGTGCGGTCTTCGTCTACAGTTCCGCGGGGGATACGAGCGTGCTGACGCGGGTTGGATCCTCCAGCCCTCTCTTCAACAACCAGACCAGCGCGATTGGAACCACCGTCCTGGGCGGCAATGCCTCGGGGCCCATCGCCTTCGAGCTGAACAACGTGACGAAGGGAACCACGTTCACCACCGGCGTCGCGGACACCGGACCGGGTGGCGACGGCTATTATCACGCGGTCTATTCGAGCAACTTCGCCAGCTTCGGCGTGGGCGCCCTGTCCGCGGCGGCTGCGGCTGCGGTCGCGAACCTGTCCGGCGAGGTCACCTTCGTCGGCTTCGAGGACCTTCGCGGCGACGACTACGACTACAACGATCTCATCTTCGCCTTCGCGCCCGTGGTGCAGGCGCCGGCCGCGCCGGTGCCCGAGCCTGCCAGCCTCGCGCTCTTCGGCGCCGGCTTGCTCGGCCTTGGGATGGTCCGCCGCAAGCGCGCCAAGCCCCAGGCCTGACAGGCCGCCAGGCCCGGCCCGGGTGATCCCGGGCCGGCGCCTCGGCTCACGAAGGCTTCGCGGCCAAGGTGCCCGGAAAGGCCGGCATCCGGCCCTCCCTGAGGGGGCGCATCCCGGGATCCCCTTCCTTGCCCGCCCATGGCGGCCACCCCTATACCGGCCGCGCCATGACCACTCAGCCGCTTCCGTTCCAGGACATGATCCTGGCGCTCCACGCCTTCTGGTCGAAGCAAGGCTGCGCGATCCTGCAGCCCTACGACATGGAAATGGGCGCGGGCACCTTCCACCCGGCCACCACGCTCCGCGCCCTGGGGCCGAAGCCCTGGCGGGCGGCCTATGTGCAGCCCAGCCGGCGCCCCTCGGATGGCCGCTACGGGAACAACCCGAACCGGCTGGGCCATTACTACCAGTACCAGGTCATCATGAAGCCGAGCCCGCCCGATCCGCAGTCCCTGCTGATCGAGAGCTACCGGGCCATCGGCATCGACCCGATGCTGCACGATATCCGCTTCGTGGAGGATGACTGGGAGAGCCCGACGCTGGGCGCCTGGGGCCTGGGCTGGGAAGTGTGGTGCGACGGGATGGAGGTGACGCAGTTCACCTATTTCCAGCAGGTCGGCGGCATCCCCTGCGCCGTCCCCTCCTGCGAGCTGACCTACGGGCTTGAGCGCCTGGCCATGTACATCCAGGGCGTCGAGAACGTGTATGACCTGGCCTTCAACGCCAACGGCCTGACCTATGGCGACGTCTTCCTGCGCAACGAGCGGGAGTTCAGCGCCTATTCCTTCGAGCGCGCCGACGTGGCCGTGCTGTTCCGCCACTTCGCGGAGGCCGAGGCCGAGTGCAACGCGCTCTGCGACAATGCCCTGCCGCTGCCGGCCTATGACCAGTGCATCAAGGCCAGCCACAGCTTCAACCTGCTGGACGCCCGCGGCGCCATCAGCGTGACGGAGCGCGCCGCCTATATCGGCCGCGTGCGCGCCCTGGCGAAGCGATGCTGCGAAGGCTGGCTGGCGGGGGAGGCGGCCTAATGTCCGAACTCCTTCTCGAAATCCTCTCCGAGGAAATCCCCGCCCGCATGCAGGCCCGCGCCGCCGAGGATCTCGCGCGGCTGCTGGGCGAGGCGCTGAAGCCCGCCGGCCTGTCCCTGGATGG
>DATCMG010000621.1:0-10477 GCA_036563555.1 Roseomonas sp.
CCGGCGGGCGCAACCTCGCCAACCGCGCCGCCACCTGGCGCGATGCCGGCGGCACGCTGGAACTCCGCCAACTGGACCTGGAATACGGCCCCGCCACCGCCCAGGCTTCCGCGACCCTCGCGCTGGACGACGCCCTGCAACCCATGGGCGCCGGCACACTCAAGCTGACCGGCGCCGAGGCGGTGCTGGACGCCCTGGCCCGGGACGGGCTGCTGACGCCGCGCAATGCCAGCCTCGCGCGGCGGGTGGTCTCCGTGCTGGCCCGGCCGCCTTCCGAAGGGGAACCGCCCCAGCTCGAAGTACCCCTGACCCTGGAAGGACGGGGCCTGGCCGTGGCCCGCATCCCGGTGGCGCGGATGCCGGCGCTGGTCTGGCCGGGGCCCGTGGAGGGAAGCGGGCCGGGGCCCTGAAACGGGCTGTATTCCCGGAAGAACAGATTGCGGATCCAGGGTGACCGCTGCTGCCGGGTTCGGGACAAGAGTTCCGCCCTTGTCCTGGGGGCCGGAAGGCAAAGCCTCCCGGCGTCCGCTCAGAACAGTCTCAGAAGCCGGTCGATATAGTCCAGCTCCGCTGCCGGCCTCTCACGTTCGGCGTGCCGCCGCCGCAGCTCTTCCTGCAGCCTCCGGGTGCGGAGGATCTCCGCCTCGTCCGGCACGCGGGTGTCGCCGCCTTCCTCAGAGGTGCCGGTGCCCTCGCGCAGGCGGCGGCCGAGCGGGTCGCGCCCCTCGCCCTGCTGGGCCAACTGGTCCTGGCCTTCGCCACCCTGTTCGGAGCCATCGGCCATGGCGTCGCCCTGGCCCTCGCCATCCTGGCCCTCGCCCTGCTGGCCCTGCTCGGGGCGGCCGAACTGGCGTTGCATCCGCTGGGCCATCTGGCGGCCGCCCTCGGACAGCTCGCGGATGGCGCGCTCCTGGTGCGGCCGGGGATCGCCGCCCTCGGTCAGGGCCTCGGCGCTGTCGCGCATCGCCTGGTCGGCACGGCCGAGCGGGGCGGGAACATCGCCGGTCAGGTCGCCATGCTGCTGCATCAGCTCGCCCAGGGCACGACGAAGGGCACGCTGGGTGCGGGCCTCGGCGGCGGGATTGCCGGCGGGCTCGGGGGACGGTTCCGGGGGAAGGTTGCGATTCCAGGGATAGTTCTGCCGGCGTTCGCGCTCCTGGCGCGCGGCCTCGGATTCGGCACGGCGGTGGGAACCGTCGAGCAGGCGGGACTCGCGGCGCACCATGTCCTGGATCACGCCCATCTGCTGCTGGCCGCGCTGCTGGCGCTGGCGGCGCTCCTCGCGCTGGTTCTGGGCCATCTGCCCGTTCTCCAACTCCTCCAGCATGCGCTCCAGCTCGGCCAACTCGCGCTCGGCCTCCTCGGGGCGGTCCTGGCGGTTCTGCTCGCGCATCCGGTCGGTGCGGCGCTCAGCCTCGCGGCGGTCCTGGGGCCGGGCCTGGGGAGGGGGGGTGTTCTCCTGCGGGGCCTCGCCATTCTCACGCTGCAGGCGCTCGGCCAGGGCTTCGAGATGGCGGCGGACGGCCTCGCGCAGCTCCTGGATGCGGCGGTCGGTCTCGGCGCGCGCGGCGTCGCGCTCGGCCTCCCGGCGCTGTTCCTCCCTTTGGGCCTGCTCCTGGCGGGCCCGGTCGTTCTCATTGCTGCCAGGGGGCTGGTTCGGGTCTGCGTCACGCCGCGCCTGCTCCTGCTGGCGCTGCTCCTCAGCCTCGCGGCGCTGCTCCTCCCTCTGGGCCTCGGCCCGCTCGCGCTCCTGCTCCTGGCGTTCGCGCAGGGCCTCGCGCAACCGCTCGCGGGTCTCGGCCAGGGCACGGGCGGTGCGGTCGGCGCGGCCTTCCTCAAGCGCGAGGGCGGTGTCCCACATGGTCTGCTGCACCTCGCCGACCGCCTCGGGGCGGGTGTCCGCTTCCAGCCGGGCGCGGGCGGAGCGGAGGGCGAGGGCGGTGGCCGTGTCGTTCTCGAAGGCGTCCGGCTGGCCGGCGAGGCGGTCGAGCCCATCGATGGCCGGGCGCCGGGCGGCGGGATCAAGCGAGAGGCCCTTGCGCAGCAGGATCAGCCCGCGCGCGACAGGATGATTGAAGCCGCGCTCCGGCAGGAGCAGGGCGGCTTCGTCGGACCGGCCCTCCTGGCCGGCACCATCGCGGGCGATCAGGCGGATGCGCACGGGCAGGCCGGCCCAGGGATGGGCGGACAGGTCAGGCTGCGCCACCCCACGCGGGGCCTTGGGCTGGCCGGGCGGAAGCGGAAGATCGACTGCCAGCGGCGCGGCATCGGGACGGGCCTCGAGGCGAATCTCGGCGGCGGCGGCGGCCACGCCCCAGTCATCCTCGGCGCGCCACGGAAGGCGCGTGGCGAGGCCGCGCGCGGCCTGGGACGGGGGTTCGGCGAAGGCGATGCGCGGTGGGGCATCCGCCTGCACGGCGATTGACCACTGGGCGATGTCGCGTCCGCCCTGGCGGATGGCCAGGCGGCCGCCGGCATCCAGCGCCACCTCCGCGCTGTGGCTGCCGGGGCCGAGGGGCTGGAAGACGCCAGCCGGCACCCCGTCCCGCAGCAGTTCCGGCGTGCCGGCACCGCCGGAAAGCGCGGCGCGCAACCGGCTGCCGGCGGGAACCGTCACGCTGCCTCCAGTTGGGTCGAGGAAGACCGGCGGCGCCCCGGTATAGGTGGGCGGCGTCACCCAGGCCTCCAGCTTGGTGGCGAGGCCCGGGACGGCCCCGGGGCCTTCCGGCCAGAGCGCCCGGCGGAGCCGTTCCGGCGCCTCCGTGCCTGCCATGACGAGGGACGCGACAAGGGCGACGGCCAGGCCGGCGCGGAGCGCCCGGGGATCGCGCGTGGCCAGGCCCGGGCGAGGTGCGCCGGCGCGAAGCATCCGGATGCGCGCGGCCTCCCGCGCCTGGTGGGCACGCCAGAGGGCAAGGGCGGTGGCGTCGCCGCCCGCAGGTCGGTCGAGCAGGGTTGTGAGCGGGCGGTGCGGCAGGCCGGAGGCGCGCTCAAGGCGCCGGTCGGCCGCGTCATCCCCCGGCAGGGAAAAGCCGCGAGCCTCACGCGCAAGGGCGATGACAAGGGCCGCGATCAGCACCGCCAGAAGGGTGAGATGCGCCAGCGGCGACAGGAGGAGGAAAAAGCCGGACAGGGCGAGGACGAGGAAGAGCCCCAGCACACCCAGCACCGGCCAGGCGCGCGGCCAGAGGGATTCCCAGAGAAGGGCGAGGCGGGCGTGGGCGCGGAGGCGCCCGAGGCGGCGCAGCGCCGGGTTGGCGCCGGGCGGCGCCTCCGGGCGGGGCGTGGCCCCGTCCGGGTCGGTTGGCTTGCGGGGGCTGGGCCCCGTCAAGCGGCGGTCCCCAGCCAATCCGGCACCACCTGATTCGCCAGCAGCGCCTCATGCGTCTGGCGCGGGCGGGTCACGGCCCAGCGATGCCCGTCCACCATCACCTCCGCCGCCAGCGGGCGGGCGTTGTAGGTGGAGGACATGGTGGCGCCATAGGCCCCGGCATCGAGGAAGGCGACGAGCGCCCCCGGCGGCAGGTCCGGCAGGGACCGGCCGCGGGCGAAGGTGTCGCCGCTCTCGCAGACCGGCCCGACCACATCGGCGGGGGCAAGGGGGGCGTGCAGCGCGTCCGGGGCCAGGGGCAGGATGCCGTGCCAGGCCTCGTACATGGCAGGGCGCACCAGGTCGTTCATCGCGGCGTCCAGCACCACGAAGCGCCGGTTCTGCCCGCGCTTCTGCAGCACCACGGAGGCCAGCAGCACGCCGGCGGGGCCCGCGATCCAGCGGCCCGGTTCCAGCATCACCGGCAGGCCCAGCGGACCGAGCGTCACCTTGATGGCGCCGGCCAAGGCTGCGGGGGTGGGGGGCATTTCGTCGCGGTAGGAGATGCCGAGGCCGCCGCCGCAATCCAGCCGCTCCACCGGCAGGCCGCGCGCCATCAGCGCCTGGGCGAGTTCGGCCACGCGGGCATAGGCGGCGCGGTAGCCGGCCATCCCCTCGGTGATCTGGCTGCCGATATGCACGGCCAGGCCGATCGGCCGGATGCCGGGCAGGGAAGCCATGCGCGCATAGAGGGCGGCGGCATCCGTATAGGCGATGCCGAACTTGTTCTCGGCCAGGCCGGTCGAGATCTTGGCGTGGGTGCGTGCATCCACATCCGGGTTGATGCGGAGCGAGACCGGGGCGATGCGGCCAATGGAGGCGGCCACCTCGGAAATGCGCTCCACCTCCTCCGCGCTCTCGGCATTGATCTGGAGGATGCCTTCCTCCAGTGCCACGGCGATCTCGCGATGCGTCTTGCCGACGCCGGAGAAGACGATGCGGTCCGCCGGAATTCCGGCGGCGCGCGCGGCGCGCAACTCGCCCTCGCTCACCACATCGGCGCCCGCGCCCTCGGCGGCCAGCACGCGCAGGACGGCGAGGCTGTCATTCGCCTTGGCGGCGAAATGCAGGGAGGCGTTCAGGCCTGCCTCCGCCAGCGCGTCGCGCAGGGCGGCGTGGCGGCGGCGGAGGGTGGCGGCGGAATAGACCCAGGTCGGGGTGCCGACCTCGCGCGCGATGTTCACCAGGGGAACATCGTCCATCACCAGCCCATCCAGCGCATGCGCCTTCAGATGGGGGCGGCGGGCAAGGAGCTCCGCGAAATCGGGATCGGGCGTGTCGTGCGGGACGGGAAGCGGGGAAGCCATTCCCTTAGTTTGGTGTCGGTGAAGCCCCGCGGGAAGCGTTACATGCATGGTTTCGTCGCATCGCAGGGGGCGCCTTACGCATAGGCATAGGCGCCACCGCGCTCCAGCGCCCGCCGGTAGGCCGGGCGCGCATGGGTGCGGGCGAGAAAGGCGCCGGGATTCGGCCGCGCCGGGCCGAAGGGCGAGCGGGAGGCGGCCGTCTCCAGCGGGAAGCTCATCATGATGTCGGCCGCCGTCATCTCCGGGCCGGCGAACCAGCCGGTGGAGGCGAGGGCCTCGTTCCAGTAGTCCTTCAGCCGCTCCAGGTTTGGCGCCACGAAGCCCTTTTGCGCGCCTCCTGTGATCATCCGGGCCAGGGGGCGCAGCGGGAAGGGCACCTTCCCCGGAAGGGCACCAAGCACCAGGCTCATCACCAGGGGCGGCATGGCCGAGCCTTCCGCATGGTGCATCCAGTGGCGGAAGCGCCAGAAATCCTCCCCATCGGGCGCCGGGGCCAGGCCGCCGCCACCATGGCGGGCCAGGATGTACTCGATGATCGCCCCGGTTTCCGCGACCACCATCCCGCCCTCGGTCAGCACCGGCGCCTTGCCCAGCGGGTGGATCGCACGCAGCCCGGGCGGGGCCAGCATCGTGGCCGGATCGCGCTGGTATTTCCGGATCTCGTAGGGAAGCTGCAGCTCCTCCAGCAGCCAGAGCACTCGCTGGGAGCGCGAGTTGTTCAGGTGGTGGATGGTGATCATGGGGGCTCCCGTCGCGCCTCGGCGAAGCCGGATCCTGGCCCCTGGGCCGTGATCGGACCAGGGCGCGCGATGCTACCCCGTTCCGGGTTCCGGCACGGCGAGCGGTTCCGCCCCGCCCCCGCCCGAGGCGCCGAGGGCCGGCATGATGCCATCCGCCAGCAGCGCGTGCAGCGAGGCCATATGGGCGGGATCGCGCGGCGCGGCGGGGTCCGACAACATCACGACGCTGAGCGCCATTTCCGGCACGACATAGAGCATCTGCCCGCCATAGCCCCAGGCAAAGAAGACCGGCATCCCGCGCGCCGCGGCGGTCCACCAGCCATAGCCATAAAGCTGCCCGCTCCAGGAGGATCGGGTGCGGGGCGCCCAGCTTTCCGTGATCCATTCGGCCGGAATCACGCCGGTGCCGTTCCACAAGCCGCCGAGGCGGTAGCACTCCCCGATCCGCAGCAGCGCGCGGGACGTGAGCCGCATGTCGTTGCCGCCGTAGTAGCGGCCCTGCGGATCGCGCGGCCAGGATGGGATGGCGATGCCCAGCGGCCCGCCCAGCCAATCCCGCGCCAGTTCCAGCAGTGGCCGCCCCGCCGCGCGAGAAAGGGCTGCCCCGAGGATGTGGGTGGAGCCGGTGGAGTACTGCATCCCACCCCCCGGCTCCTCGACAAAGGGGCGGGTGAGGGCATAGGTCACCGGATCGCGCGCCGCCGCCCAGCCTCCATAATTCTGGCCCGAGGTCCGCTCCAGCCCCGTGCGCATGGTCAGCAGGTGCCCGATGGTGATCGCCTCCGCGCGCGGGTCGAGCCCCGCCGGGCGTGTCCCGAGCAGCGGCAGCACGGGCTGATCCACCCCGCGCAGCACGCCGCGCGCGATGGCGCAGCCCACCAGTGCCGACAGTACGGTCTTGGAGGCCGACTTGATGTTGTGCGGCACCTCCAGCGCGGGGCCGCGCAGGTGCCGCTCCGCCAGGATGCGGCCCTCCTGTGCCACGGTCACGCTGCGCAGGCGGGGCAGGGTGGCGGCATCATGCAGAGCATCGTCCAGCGGCGCTGCGCGCGCGGGGCGGGAGAGGCCGAGGAAGGCGAGGCCGATCAGGGGACGGCGGGGCAGGATGGGCATGCGCGCCCGAGATGGTGGCGCCGCGCTACGCCCCACAGGCACGGAGACGATCGGTTACCCGAACGCACAGTACGCCGGTCCGGCCGGACCGGCGTGCTACGAACGACGCGGTAAGTGGAGAGCCGTTTCCCGGGAGAACGGAGACCGCTTCCCGGGGAAAGCGGGAAACCGCTTCCCCGGGATTCGCGATCAGATGATGCGGAGCCGGCCCAGAAGCCAGCCGATGCCGACCGCGATCGCGGTGGCCGTCAGGGGCTGGTCACGAATGTAGTCCTCAAGCTGGCCGATCTGGTTCTGCGCCTGGCCCTTGGCCTGGTTCATCTGGCCGCGGGCCTGGGTGCGGTTGTCGCCGATCAGGGAGCCGATCCCTTCCTGCACTTCGCCGGCCGTCTGCTTGCCGGCGCCGATGATACGATCGCTGTCCATGTGTCTCTCCTCGATCCGTTGGGGCCGCGGCGCCGTGCGGCAGCCCGCGCGGGTGGAAACGTGGGGAGGGGGCGTGGGTTGTGTGGGGATCGCGACTCATGAGGCCCTGGCCCACCGCGGGTCCGGGGCCGCCGCCATCCCGGCAGGGAATTCCAGGGGAACGGCGCTCCCCTGCCCCTTCTTCAGCCTGCCACGGGGTCCGCGACCGGAACCACCGCCTCGAGGATGGCCCCCGCCTCCAGCAGCACATCCTCCCGGTACCGCCCGGCGACGAGTTGAACCCCGAGCGGCGCCGGCCCGGAAAGGTCGGTGGTGACGGTCAGCCCCGGCAGGCTCATCAGCGGCAGCCCGAGCTGGGGAAGGATCGCCTCGACCACCCGGTCGAAGGCAGCCGGGGATTCGAGGTCCAGCAGATCGGGGAAGGGAGGCTCGGCGGCCACCGGCATGAGGGCGATGGGGTAGCGTTCGAGGAAAAGGCTCCACTCCCGCAGGAAGCCGGCGCGGGCCTGCAGGGCATCCTGGAAGGAGTTCATGTCAGGCTCGGGGCAGAGGCGCTCCATCTGGGCGAAGACGAAGTTCGCGTCCGGGTCATCCTCGTCACGCAGGGCCTTCTTGAGGCCGCGCCGGCTCTCGGCGAGCCAGAGCATGGCCTGCAGCCGTGCGGGCTCGCGCAGCGGCGGGACGGGCGTTTCGGCCACGGTCCAGCCAGCATCCTGCAGCCGGCGCGCCGCGGCGCGGAGCGCGGCCTCGACCTCGGGCGTGGTGGCCATGCCCTCCGGGCGGATGCAAAGCGCGGCGCGCTTCGGGAAGGCGGGGCCCTGAAGCGGCGCCGGCGTCCACCAGGGATCGCGCGCATCGGGGGCCGCCATGGCCTGCAAGGCGAGCCGGATATCGGCGATGCTGCGGGCGAGCGGCCCGGAGACGGCCATGAGCTGCGCTCCGATGGCGCGTTCGGCGGAGCTGGGATTCCAGGCCGGGACACGGCCGATGGTGGGCCGCAGCCCGTGCACGCCGCAGGCATAGGCGGGATAGCGGACGGAGCCGCCGATATCCGTGCCATGGGCGATGGCGCCGATCCCCGCCGCCACCGCCGAGGCCGCGCCGCCCGAGGATCCGCCCGGCGTCAGCGCCGGGTTGCGCGGGTTGCGCGTATGGCCATGCAGGGAATTGCGCGTGAACCAGTGCAGGGAAAAGGCCGGCGTGTTGGTGCGCCCGATGATGACGGCGCCCGCCTTGCGGAGATTCGACACCACGGGGTTGTCGTCCTTCGCGACCAGGTTCTTCTGGATCCGCAGCCCGTTGGTGGTGGCAAAGCCCTTCTGGTCCACATTCACCTTGGTGGTGACGGGCACGCCGGCCAGCGGCCCGGGATCCTCGCCCCGCGCGAAGGCCGCGTCCACGGCGCGGGCGGCGGCCAGCGCTTCTTCCGGCATGAACTGCACCACCGCGTTGATGGCGGGGTTGGCGGCGTCGAGCCGGGCAAGCGCGTCGCGCGTCACCTCCTCGGCAGAAAGGTCACGCGCGCGGATGCGGTCCGCGATCTCGCTCGCCGTCAGGCGCCAGTGCTGGGTCATAGGGCGATCTCAGCCTAGGGTTCCGACGGCCGCAAGCTTGTCCTGAATCGGTGAGTGCGTCCGCCGGTCAGGGAGGCTGTACCAGAGGCGCATCCCGTTCCCACGATACCGGGTAGATCGCCACATCCGAAACGTCGATCTGTGCCGGCATAGTGATCTTCCGGCCGTCAAAGCGCAAAATGCGAACCTGCGTATAAGGCGCAGCTCCGCCGCCATTGCGCAGATTTATTGCCGCCGCCTCTGTTAGCCGGACGCCTAGCCAGTTCCCGTAATGCGGCGTCAGCACCGGCCCCGGACGCAGCACCCGCAGCGATACGTCCCGCCCTGGAAACCAAACCACTGGAACCACGTCCGGCAGCGCCTCCGCCGTCAGCCACGGCACCTCGGGCGATACCAGCACGAGCAGGTCTACCGGATCCGCCCGTCCCTCTGTGACCGTCGCCAACCCCGCCCGTAACGCCGCCTGCGCCGCAGACAGGCTAATCTGCAACGTATTGTGTCCGAGTGACACGCAGAGCACGAGAGCAGAGGCGATTCCTGCTCCCCCTAACAGGCACCAACGTCGCGCCCAATCCGCGAGTGGCAGGGCCGCGGCGGTCAGGCCGATGCTCCCCAACCACAACAATGGCAGCCACATTTGATGAACCATCCGCCAGCGGGTGCCGACCGTCCAAGTGTTAGAGGTCGACTCTATCAGGAGAGTTGGCAGAACAAGACAGGCAGCCAAGGCCAGAGCCAGCGCCGCATCGCGCCCTGCGACAGCACGATCTTCCCGGGAGACTACCCCGGCCAGCACCGCCGCCAGCACGCCCATGCCGGCCGCCAGGGCAGGCAGACCCCAGCCGAGCCGCGCCCAGGCCGCCTCGGCGAAGCTTCGATACTCTTGCGGCCAAATGCCGTGCCGAAGTGAGCCAAGCACATTTTCTATCAGCCGCTCCGGCGCAAGTGCGACGGCGTCACTCATCGTCGGATGGCGGGTGGTGATCCAGATGAGCAGGAACAGGATCGCGATGATTGCAAAAGGCAGAAGTTCAAACGCTACGACGACAAGCCGGCGTACGACTGCGGCCCCTGGCGGTGGGCGGAGCAAGCACAGCAGCCCGATAGCCAGGATTGCACCCATCTGGAAAGCGTAGGTTGCAAAAGCCGCAAACCAGAGAATAAGGGACAGCCCGTACCATCCCACTGCGTTCCGTCCCCCGGCCAGCCAGGTCGCGTAGCAGCCGACACAGAGCATGCTGAGGCCCGCCGCACCAAGGATGTTCCAAAGCACGTGGTCCGTCGAATAGCCGAAGGTCCAGATTCCGATCACCAAGGCGGCGCAGAGCGCCAGTAGGCGTGCGCGCCCTTCTGTTGCCGAGCGGATCATGAAGTATGCGGCAAAAGCTAGCAGCGGATTCATCAGCAATCGGAGGATTAGTGGCCCGCGCGGCATCATTTCATAGATCGGCTCGGCCAGGATGTACCACCACGGCGAGAGAGGGTTCCGCCAATCCAGAGTCCAAAAGCTGTTGACCTTCTGCGCCAGGGTCGGCGCGGCAAGGATCCGGAGCCAGTTGTAGTCCTCGCCGCTGTGCTCTACCCGCAACCCGAAGGGAAGTCCGAGGCTCCGCAGCGCGACAAAGACGAGCGCCGGCGCAAGACACCCGGCGAGGACCAATCCGATATCAGTGGTCACTCTGCGCCGATGTGATGAAGCTTGGGTCATGCTGTTACTTGATGCCGGAACTCCGCGTATCCTGCTATCCGCTCCTCGGGGTCATAGGGTTCGCTTGCCAGTACAAGCAAGGCGGCATCTGAGGTGTGACCATACTGCAAAGTCCATACGCCTGGCGGAACATGCAGCCCGGTATCCGGGCCGGCGAGCCGGACGGCGCAGCGCTGGCGCCTGTCATCCATCGCGACGGTCACGGCGCCCTGCGTCGCGATGAGGAATTGGTGGGAGCG